>JAGXFZ010000037.1 GCA_024637055.1 Gracilibacter sp.
AGGGAGGGTATACGCCACTTAATGCACGATTGAAAGATGCTGCATCCTCATGAGTAAAATATCTCTCTGCTGTTTCTTCAGAAATCGTTCCTATAAGTTCATTAGGATCCATAAATGGTCTAGAAGCCATAGCTAAAATCTTCCCCGTATTGACATCTATCACAACCGCTGCCCCCGCCTGTGCTAAGGGCTCTGTTTTCTGGATATTAAGGATTACCTCGTCTAACTTGTTTTCCACAGCTACCTGCAGTTCCTTATCTACAGTCAACTGTACAGTATATCCTGGTTTAGCTTCTTTGATGACATCTTTAATTATAGGCCGGGCGTTGCTATCTATTCCTACTCTTTCAAGACCGTGCTCTCCCCGTAACCATTTATCATAGCTTTTTTCGATACCCGTCTTACCGACAAAATCACCAGCTTCGTATCGGTAAGAATCATCAGTATCCTCAGCCTGTTTGTTAAACTGTTCCAACTCAGCTTCACTGACTTCCCTCACATAACCTAAGACCTGACCAAGAACTGTTTTTTGGGAATACTCCCTAACAGCTCTAGCTTCAACACTCACCCCTGGAAGTACATTGCTGTTCTCAGCAATAATCGCCTGAAGCTCAGGATCAATATCTTCTAAGATTATTACTGGATCATAGCTATTCCTTTGTTGGCTCTGAATCATCACCAAGATGTCTTCCGTTATAAGTTCGATGGATTGATTGGGGTAACGCCAATATGGCTTAATGAAAGTGGCCATATTCGTCACGACATCTTTCCAGTCTTCATTTACTCTTTGGAGATCAGCCCAGTCCAATACTAAAGCAAACTTAGGAACACTTTGAGCCATTACAACCTGATTGCTATCTACTATAGGCCCACGGACAGAAGGTGTCGATACAGTTTTCATAACATTACTCTCTGCCAGTTCAGCATAATGAGATGCCTTCGCTATTTGTAGTCTCCAGAGATTGAACCCTAAAATCAAAAAAATTATAATGACTACAATCCCTAATCCTGTGAGACGCCTTTGAAATTCCTTACGATTCGCTGATTCCATCCCTGTTCAACTCCCTTTAATAACGTTCATAGTTTGACTTTTGTTTTAATATTCCTTTTGAAAATGATCTACTAACAAGCGGATAAGTGATAGGAACCAACAGTGCGTTATAAAGAGCTACACCAATTATCATCCGTAAAGCATCACCAAAATCCCAATTGAGTCCTGCAATATTAGCAAGTAAGGAAATAATGGTCTGTCCTAAGAGCGTTGCTAAAAAAACAAGTACAATAGTCAGAGGGATGTTCTCTCTGTACCAACGTTGCTGCAAGAAGCTGATCAAGAAGGCAACAATTGCTAAAGTTATGGTATACATACCGATATATCTGCTGAAATACATATCTACGATTAAGCCCGCTGCAAAACCGTAAACCATTCCTTCACTTGGACGATGATATATAGCGATATATATTACCCATAACATAGCTAGATCCGGCTTGATACCGTTCCAAGACAAGTAATGAAAAACTGTTCCAGGCAGAATTAGGCAGAAGATAAGAATTATCAGCATTATTATATAACGCCTCATCATCTTACCTCCGTTATTTTAACTACATATATTTCTTCCAAAGAATCAAAATTAACAATAGGTTCGATATAAGCATTCTTGAGTAAAGCTGAAGAATCCAGTTTGATGCTAGTGATAACTCCGATTGGGATACCTTTAGGATAAACCCCTCCTAAACCGGAGGTGAAGACAATATCTCCGATATTAATCTCATCCTCCTGGCGGAAGGCCATTACCAATTGACCTTCTTTAATCAGTCTATCAGTCTTCCTATAAGTACCTTGAACTATGCCGTTAATAGACCTGCCCATGCTGTCTCTAACAAACGCTCCTGCCCGTCCTTCTCCGTCAAGAATAAGCAGAACATCAGAACTCTTAGCAGACACAGATACAATCTTCCCTACCAAACCAAGATTGCCTATAGCCGTATCGTTAATCTCAACGCCATCAGCACTTCCCCGGTTGACCGTTATGGTATGATACCAAGCGGTCGGATTCCGGTTAACTACACTCGCCCCTATCTTCTCAAGTTTATTCAAGGTGGGGTTTTTAAAGACGTCATCAGCTAATTCTTCGTACCGTAGAGCAGCAAGGACTTGCTGTTTCAACTGTAGATTGTCTCCAGTTAGCTTGTCTACTTGTATGCGTAACTTCTCATTCTCAGCTTGCACCACTCGAAAACGAAAGATAGAGCGAAAATTATCTTTAATGCCATCACCAATATTCCAGATAACTCTTTCCATGGGGACCAAGACTCTATCCATAGTCTTACCGATAGGATTAAAAAACTCGATACCCATTCCTGTTATCCTTATAGCCGTAACGGTAATAAGGAGAACCGCAAAAATCACTACGGCAATCCCCATGGGATTAATCTTTTTCCCCACCTATATTCTCCCCCAGCTTCTTAGTTCTTTTGTAAAGCTATTATCTTTCTTAGGATATCATCATCTTCCAAAACCATTCCTGTTCCCATGGCTACACATGACAATGGATCTTCAGCCAAATGAACAGGAATCCCTGTTTCATCCGCTATTAGCCGATCAAGATTTCTGAGTAAAGATCCTCCTCCAGCTAGGACTATCCCCCTATCCATGATATCTGCTGCTAGTTCTGGAGGGGTTCTTTCCAAACAGCTTTTCACTGCCTCAATAATCGCTGAAACAGGTTCACTCAAAGCCTGTACGATTTCTTCAGAAGATATCTCTACATTCTTAGGTAGTCCGGTCAAAAGATCCCGCCCTTTGATGGAATATTTTTCACCGGAAGGCATATAGGCAGCACCAATCACTTTCTTGATCTGTTCAGCAGACTGGTAACCGATGAAAAGGTTATAATTTTTTTTAATATGAGCAATGATAGCATCATCCATCTCATCCCCAGCCACTCGGATGGATCCAGCTGTTACAATTCCGCCCATAGATATTACAGCAACCTCAGTGGTCCCACCACCAATATCAACAATCATATTCCCCGTGGGTTCACCTACTGGCATACCTGCTCCGATAGCTGCTGCCATCGGCTCTTCCATAATTATGGGATCTTTAGCTCCAGCTGCGATAGCCGCCTCTTTGACAGCTCTCTCTTCTACCGCCGTTACACCGGAGGGAACGCAGATAACTACCCGAGGCCGAGCGAATTGAAATCTTGAACCTAAAGCTCTATTAATGAAATATTTCAACATCTTTTGAGTAACATTAAAATCAGAAATAACCCCATCTTTTAACGGCCTGATAGCCACAATATTACCAGGAGTTCTTCCGATCATCTCTTTAGCTCTATCCCCTACCGCTAGGGGTTCATTCTTCTCTATATTCATCGCAACCACTGAAGGTTCTCGAACAACTATCCCTTTACCCTTCATATGTACAAGAGTATTGGCTGTACCTAAATCAATTCCTAAATCTTTTGAAAAAAACATATGCAGTCTCCTTTTCATGCTTGTATATATCCAAAGTTTTCTTAGTTTACCACCAAATAACAATTTTAATGCTTTTTATTTTATTTCATTTACATTTTATTTTTAGCTCCATTATTAGATAATCCCTTGTTCCTTGAGACTCACATACCTTTTCTCACCTATGATGACATGATCCAAAATCTCAATCCCCAAGATTTTTCCGCCTTCAGTTAACCTTCTAGTAATATCGAGGTCTTCTCTACTCGGTGTAGGGTCACCACTAGGGTGATTATGCAAAAGAATCACACTATTTGCATTACGCCGGATTGCCTCCTTGAAACACTCGCGAGGATGAACGATAGAAGAGTTAAGTGATCCGACTGAGACTGCACTTATGCCCAAAACATTGTTTCGGGTGCTTAAATGCATGATACGGAAGTGTTCTCGGTCCAGGTTTCTCATTTCCTCCATTACTAAATCGGCTACATCGGAGGGAGAATTAATCACAGGTCTAGTGGCTGGATCAGTAGAAATACTTCTTTTCCCTAACTCCAAAGCAGCTTTAACCTGAGCCGCTTTAGCAGGCCCTATCCCATGAACCTGTACAAGTTCATGAACAGATAAACGGGCAAGACCAATCAGACCCCCTGCCTCAATCAAGATTCTCTCTGCCAGTTCCAGAACATTCTCTCCTTTAGTACCTGTCCGTAGAAGAATCGCAAGTATCTCCCTATTGGATAGAACTTCAGGTCCCAGCTTATAAAGTCTCTCTCTTGGCTTAAGATCCTCAGGTAGATCTTTAAGTCGGCGATAAATCATCTCTAAGCCCTCTTAACGGTTAGGATATATATTTTTCTCTTGTAGTTTTACTGCCAAGAGCTCCATGGGCAGCCCAATAACATTGGTTAAGGACCCTTCAATCCAAGCCACAAATTTTCCGGCTTGTCCTTGAATACCATATGCTGCTGCCTTATCCATCGGCTCCCCCGTGGCAATATAATCCATTATTTCCTGATCACTTATATGCCTAAAGGATACCGTAGTAATATCCAAACTTGTATCTATGCTTAGATTCTGATTATCCCTACCCACATCGGCTAAAGCCACAGCCGTCATCACTTTATGGGTTTTTCCACTTAAAGTTCGAAGCATTTCCCGAGCATCTTCTTCACTGACAGGTTTACCAAATATCCTCTCACCTAAAACCACGATGGTATCAGCAGACAAAAGGATATCAGCTTTTACATCTTTCTGATGCCGCCATACTTCAAGGCCACAAAGAGCTTTTCGTTTGGCCAGATTCTGAACGACATCTTCCGGAAAATCTGTTAGAGAAAATTCCTCCGTTACAAAGGGCTGTACAACAACAAATTCATATCCCCACTCCTGAAGAAGGTCAGTCCTCCGAGGGGAGGAAGAAGCTAGTACAAGCATCTTCTTATCGTCACATCCATAGTCACAATAATTGCAACAAGCCGGGGCTTAGTCCCCAGCTGCTAATCCTTATTTTAAGTTTAGCACTTAAGTTTTTTTTTGGCAAGATAACAGAAAGTTTTCCTATAAATTATTATTTTTAACATAATATAATTATTTTCCTCAATTAACCTTTAGCCAATTATAATTGTTGTTTACCGTCATCATGCTGTTTAAAAACAGCCTTTCTTTTCCCTACTTTCCTTTGGTCATTAAGGATAACGATATATAACGCATCAAGTAATGCTCTAGCGCTTGCCCGTAAAATATTACTGGATACACCTATTGTCCCCCAGCTATCAAGCCCATGTCTTGTCTCCACAATAACACGCACTACTGCGCCCGTTCCGGAGGAACCATCAAGTACTCTTACCTTGTAATCTATAAGTTCACTTTCCTCAATTACAGGAAAGAAAGCACTTAGCGTTCGCCTTAGAGCCCTATCAAGGGCATGGACGGGCCCATCTCCTTCGGCAGCAATATGGACCGATTCATCTTCAACTTTAACTTTGATTACAGCTACGGAATCTAATTCACCACGTAGTGGGTCACTCCAGACATGATAATCTTCTAGAATAAACGGCGGCTGATATTCACCGAGAACCTCCATGAGGAGCAAATCTAGGCTTCCTTCAGCGGTTTCATATTGAAATCCTTCATTTTCAGCTTGTTTAATTTTATTCATAGCCAACTCGACCAAAGGATGGTCTTTCTCTATATCTGGTTTGAAATCACGCATTCTCGCACAAATATTGGCCTTACCAGACTGGTCGGAAACCAAAATCCTACGTTGGTTCCCTACCATAGAAGGGTCAATATGCTCAAATGTTCTATTATTTTTCAAAACAGCATCCACATGCATCCCAGCCTTATGTGCAAAAGCACTTTTTCCCACGAAAGGCTGTTTCTCATCAAATGGATAATTAGCCAGTTCAGCAACATATCTAGTCAAATGAGCTAGGTTAGAAATCACTTCCTGATCCAAGAGCTTATAACCTAGTTTCAACTGTAACCAAGGAATCAAGGTACTAAGGTTAGCATTTCCACATCTTTCCCCGAAACCATTCCAACTACCTTGAATTTGGTTGGCGCCACTCTCCACCGCGGCTAAGCTGTTAGCTACTGCTAGTCCGCCATCATTATGAGCATGAATACCGAGTACTTTAGGATCAAACATTTTTTGGACCATCTCGACCCCGTTAGTGATTTCCTTAGGAAAGGCACCACCATTCGTATCACAGAGAACGATACCTTTAGCTCCTCCTTCCAGAGCAGCCTCCAAACAACCCAGGGCAAAATTGGGATTATCAACGAAACCATCAAAGAAATGCTCTGCATCAAAAAACACTTCTTTTCCTGCTTGAACAAGGAACCTGGTTGATTCCCTAATTAAGCGCATATTCTCTTTATTATTGGTTCGCAGTACTTGTTCTACATGCATATTCCAAGTCTTACCGAAAATAGTAAGCGTATTTGCCCCTGAAGCCAGCAAGTTTGCTAAAACCTTACTGTCCTCAGGCTGTTCATTGACTCTGCAAGTGCTTCCGAAGGCAACAATCTTCGTTCTGCCTTTTAACAATTCTACAGTATTAGCGATAAGCTCTGAGTTAGGCTCATCTTTGGATTCTAAATGCTTAAGTTCCAGGGAGGTTAAACGGAATATTTCATCATCTTTAGGGTTAGCACCTGGCCACCCTGCTTCCACAAAATCTATCCCGGCCTCAGCCATTTTCTGCAGGTAAACAAGCTTATCCCTAACTGAAAAGTGTACTCCTTCGCCTTGAGCACCATCTCTTAAAGTTGTATCATAAATACTTATCCTGTTACCTGTCATCATTCTACCTCCAACTTTTAGGACCCAAATCTAATTTTATTATTTACACGCACTTTATAATCATTTTATCCATTTTACCTATATTCGTTCAATAAATAAAGAGAGAAACTTCAAAAAAACAAAACCACCCTCGAGATATATCGGGGTGGCTTCGAAAATTAATAGCATAACCAGCTTACTAAGCCATTCTGCCTCCAATATTGAATGTCAACACCTCTAAGTTAACAGATAAATCAACATTGCGCAATTCTACTTCTGGAGGAACATTCAAAACCACAGGAGCAAAATTAAGAATAGCACTAACGCCACACTTAACAAGCTTATCAGCAACCTCTTGGGCATATACTCCTGGGACAGTGATTACTCCTATTTGGGTCTTTGTCTTAGGAACTACCTCTTCAATCTTTTCCACAGGCATTACTTCGACACCATCGACAACCATCCCGATTTTTTCGGGATCCTTATCAAATATACTAGTAATTATAAATCCTCTTTCTTTAAATCCTTTATAAGTACTTAATGCCAAGCCCAAATTACCCATACCAACAAGTGATACACTCCACTCACTACTAAGGCCTAATATTTTCAAGATATCTTTATGGAGATCTTTGACGTTATATCCCACACCACGAATCCCAAATTCTCCAAAATAAGCCAAGTCCTTACGTACCTGAGCTGGGCTTACTCCTACCCCTTCTGCTATATCACTTGAAGAGATAGTCACAATACCTTTGCGATCAACTTCAGTCAAATAACGGGAATATACGGAAAGACGCATAATAGTTGCTTCAGGTATTTTTAAAGTTTTCAACAGTATCCCCCATTTCAAAAAATCATATGCTAATTATATCACCGCCTATAGATATTGCAAGCAAATTGACGCAATATTTAGGAAATAATATGACACATGTGTAACTCATGGTCCTTATTTAGCTAATTTCGTCTTTTGGCAAGAATTTTGTCGTAATTGATTTGTATTCTAGTAAAAGGTTGAGTAAATCTTGGTTATATCCAAAAAGATCTTTTTCATAATCCTTACTCATGATTGTAAAAAGGTTATCATTTAAAGGCTGTAATTCCTCAGGGCAACCACCCGCAAATAGAAAGTCTATATCTCCAGCCAATTCTTCTTTAAGCTTATCTTTTGATGTTCCCCTTAAAAGAGAATTTGATAACTTAAGAATAGTTGATACCATCTCAATACTTTTACCATTAACTTTATAATGAAGTTCGGGAAAATTTTCTTTTCTTATCCAAGACTCTATCCCTTCATCCGTCATATTTTGGCCTTGAAAAATTGCTTCCTCTTTGGTCGCAAATAAACCAACTGCTACAACGAAAGGTTCTGCTTGGATTATATCTGCCTTCCATCCTTTGGCAACGGCTATGTCCACCATATTCAGGGCATTTTTTTCATCTTCGAAAACCCCTATCTGGCAGGTCCAAAACTCAAATTCCGGAAGTATTAAAATTTCACTGGTTGTTACCTTCAATTGTTCATGTTCTTCTACAGGGCTTTTGGCCACTAAATCCAAGAAGAGCTGGCCAATATTCCAAGTAAACCAGCCAATAGCAATTATTCCTATTATTACCACTACTGTAGTAATCAAAACTCTCAACCATTTATTTTTTTTCATATAAAAATCCCTCATTTGCTTTTCCTTACTCAAAATATATGAGGGATTGGTAAATTTTAGTACATTAAGTGAAGCTTCTATCAGTGATTCTTAGTAACCTTCAACTGATAGTTAGCTGAACCAATCAGGAACTTAGCGTCCGTTATCCCCACTTATACAGTCTTCTAAAGTGGAGATTTTACGGATGGTTAGTGCGTGATGAGCAATATCTTGTTCTACAGGTCACTAATATGAACCCTTCGCAATCTCACTTCAGAGGTTTCAGTTCCTTGTTTTATCTCAAGGTTAACTCTAGACCCTACTTCACCAATTAGTCTATATGGGATTTCCTCTTCCCCATACGTCATATCCTTTAATTCAACTCCCTCAATAGATAGGATAATATCACCTATTTGAATATCTGTATTTTTAGCTGGGGAGTTATCCAGTATATTGGTCACTACAATCTTACCGTCTTGAACACTAGCTTCCAAGCCAGTAGTACCCACTGCAACTCGTTCAATCGTATCTACTGATTCTTTAAGATGTTGGATTTCCCATCTGACTATCTTGCCATCCTGCACTTCAAATTTTTCCTTAGTTTTAATAATATCTATACCAGAAATCTGAAAAAGAGGTATCTTATTGGCTACTATTAAAGTAATCTTACTCTCATCAATCTTCTGCTTTTCAAGTATTTCAATTCCGTTATCCTTCTCAATATTGAGCTTAATTATCTCTTCAATAACCTCTTTACCTTCCATCTGTCCACTGTCAGTAGATAGAATAGCATCACCAGCCACATGTTCCATGGCTCTCTCAATTTCTCCCTGACTATAGTAGTTCATGAAACTTAGCGTCACCTGCTCGGTAATATCATAGTCCGGTTTAGTTTGGTATTCTTTTGTCGAGATACATCCTGTAAGTATTAAGCTTATCGCGATGACTAAGATCAGAAGCACAATATATCTGCTCTTCTTTTTTGACAATTTTTCCACCCTTCCGTTAGTTAAATATCTTAAGCTCATTTTATATTTAGACACTTGATGATATCAGCGCTTGACACTACGTTCTATTTTACCTAACATCAAAGACAAAATCTATTAGAAATATAAGAAGGTTCAAACAAATATTATTGGCCTCTATTTTAACTTTTTCCCTAATAGATATTGCCTCACTGGACCCAACATGTACAGCGACCCCGTTATACAGAGCATGTCCTCTGGATTTAACATCTCCAGACATTTATCAACCGCTAAGATAGGATCCTCTATAACATGGATACTATCCTTAGCAAGATATTCTCCGGCTAAAAACGCAATATACTCCCAATCTCCCGCTCTAGGAGAACTCGGCTTGGTAACTACAATTGCATCAGCAAGAGGTGCAATTATCCCTACTGCCTTCTCTATTTCCTTATCTCCTAGCATACCGAGGCAAAGGATGAGTCGTTTGTGCTTATATAGCCCTTCTTGATACTTTCTTAGAGCGTCAACCAAAGATTTCATCCCATCAATATTGTGGGCTCCATCCAACAGAATTTTGGGATTCTCCGATATTAGTTCCAGCCTGCCAGGCCATTTAACTGTACTCAACCCTTGGCGGATAGCTATGTCAGGAATATCAGAACCGAATCTATCCCGAAGTAGTTCAATCACAGCTATAGCGGTAGCAGCATTGATAAATTGATGTTCTCCTTGGAGGGATAGCTTTAATTCAGGGTAGGAGCTAGTTAATCCATCGTAGTTGAAACTATTATCATCTCTCCCAATCATTTCCCAACGGACATCCTGCCCTACAACAATGACTTCTGAACCTTTTCGGGCAGCATATTCCTGGATAACATTCAGTGCTTCAGCTTTTGCGGAAGTCACAACCGGAACACCCTCTTTAATTATTCCGGCTTTAACCAGTGCTATCTCTTTTATGGTATTTCCCAGATAGTTCATATGGTCCATCCCAATGTTGGTTATAACAGAGATTAGAGGCTGAACCACATTGGTGGAATCTATCGCTCCCCCTAGCCCTACTTCCAAAAGAACAAAATCAGGCTGCTTTCGCGCAAGATACAATAAAGCTAAGGCCGTACTAACTTCAAATTCGGTAGGATGTTCTAATCCCTCAGCCAAGAGAGCTTGCAGATGAGGTCTTATCACGTCCATTCCTGTCACTACATCTTCCGCCTGTATCATTTCTCCATTAATACTAATCCGTTCCCTAAAGTCATGAAGATGGGGAGAGATGTACATCCCTGCCTTATATCCTGCTTGTTCTAGTATGGCTTGTAAAATAGCAGCAGTTGACCCTTTACCATTCGTACCACCAATATGAATCACCCTGAGCTTCTTCTCCGGATTACCCAATCGATCAAGCAAAGCTTGAATGCGCTCCAAACCAAAATTTATCCCAAACTTCGTCAGATCCTTAATAAAAGCCAAAGTCTCTTCATATTCCTTACTAGTTTCCACCCGAAAGTTATCAGTCATTTCTTATTTCCTTTTCCTATTAGTCCCGCTTAGAATGATTTAACTATATTTATGCATTACTTAGCGAACCTTTAGAGCAGAGAAGCGGACACCCGCAAAGCGAGCACGGACAGCCCCACCCACAATGCTATCTAAGCTACACCGTAGCATGCACGACAAGCGGAGCACGGATGCGGAGCGCGGCAGTTAGCGACACGAGGTCGCTATTGCCGAAAAGTGTATGCTACGGTGTAGCTCTCACTTGCATTAACCTACGTTATTGCCGAAAAGCACATGCTGCGGTGTAGCTCTCACCTAGCATAGATTATTTATGCATCCTCACTGAGCTCTACTAATCTTTCCTTCAGTGAAGCTAGTCTGGCCGAGATAGCCTCCAGCTTTTCCCTCTCCTTAACTACCACATCCTCCGGAGCCTTGGCGATAAATCCCGGATTATTCAACTTCCCTTCCAGCCTCTTTTGTTCACTAAGAGCATTTTCGATGTCTTTACGGGTTTTCGCTAATTCCTTATCTAAATCCAAAAGCCCTTTAAGAGGTAGGTAGATAGTAACTGTTGGAAGTACAGCACTGGCTGACTGCGGTATATTGTTTGTCAACTCTTCCATGAGAGTAATATTCTCACTACTTGCCAGTTGTTTTATCGCATCTATCCCTTTGTTTAATATATCTCTAGTTTCTTTTTCAGGTGATACCATAATAATATCCGCCTTTTTACCAGGAGCCACATTCATTTCAGCTCTGATGTTACGCACCGCCTTGATAACATCCATCAATAACGTCATCTCTTTTTCAGCTTGTTCATCTCTATATCCCTGAACCTGGGGATAGCTACTAAGCATAATGGTCTGGCCATTAGTGGGCAGATGCTGCCATATTTCTTCCGTCAGGAAAGGCATGAAAGGGTGAAGTAGCCTCATCGTACCCTCGAGCACTTCAAAGAGAATACTCTGAGCCGTATTCCTACTGACTTGGTCCTCCTTGTTATAAAGCCTTTTCTTTGTCAATTCGATATACCAATCACAATATTCATTCCAGATAAATTCATAAAGTAACCTGCCTGCTTCTCCTAGATCGAAGCGTTCTAAAGCATCCGTTACTCCCTGCACCGTATCGTCGTAACGTGAAAGTATCCATCTATCAGCCAGCGTTAATTCCCCTCTAGATTTACCTTCATAATCAACAAGATTCATCATAACGAAACGGGAAGCATTCCAAATTTTATTCAAGAAGTTCCTAGTGGATTCTAATCTTTCCACATGGAATCTTAAATCATTTCCTGGTGTATTTCCGGTTATGAGCATGAACCTCAAATTATCTGCACCATATTGGGCGATAACCTCAATAGGATCTATGCCATTCCCTAAAGATTTACTCATCTTGCGTCCCTGAGGATCATGAATCAAACCATGAATCATTACTTTGTGGAAAGGTACTTCTTTTTGGAATTCCAGTCCCATGAAGATCATCCTTGCCACCCAGAAGAAAATAATATCCCTCCCAGTTACCAAGACACTGGTTGGATAGAACTGCTTCATCTCTGCTGTATCTTCAGGCCAACCCATAGTAGAAAATGGCCAGAGAGCTGACGAGAACCAAGTATCCAAGACATCCGGATCCTGCTCCAGCTTATGACTACCACATTCTACACATGATGTTGGCTCTTCCTTAAGACATATCTCTTTTCCACAGTCCCGACAATACCAAACCGGAATACGATGTCCCCACCAGAGCTGACGAGAGATACACCAATCTCTGATATTCTCCAACCAGCCGGTATAAATCTTTGCGAAACGTTCAGGTACAAATTGCAGACTACCGTCCTGAACGACTTTAATAGCAGGTTCAGCAAGCGGCTGCATCTTAACGAACCATTGTTTGCTTACCCTAGGTTCAATCGTAGTAGCGCAGCGATAACATTCTCCAACTGCATGAGCATGCGGCTCTACCTTGACGAGAAGCCCCAACTCTTCTAAATCCTTGACTATAGCCTTACGGGCATCATATCTATCCATACCTTGATATTTGCCACCGTTCTCATTAACAGTTGCATCACTATTTAGGATATTGATTTGTTCGAGGTTATGACGCATCCCCATTTCAAAGTCATTAAGATCATGAGCAGGTGTTATCTTAACCGCTCCTGTGCCAAAGTCCTTGTCTACATATTCATCGGTTATAACCGGTAATTCCTTGTTCAGTAATGGAAGGACTACTGTCTTACCTACAAGATGGCTATATCTTTCATCTTCTGGATGAACGGCTACTGCCACATCACCAAGCATAGTCTCGGGTCGAGTCGTAGCAACGATAACTCCTGGCCCACCTTCTTTAGCAGGATAATGGATATGCCAGAGACTTCCGTCTTTTTCACTATGTTCAACTTCTATATCAGAGATGGTCGTGTGACACTTAGAGCACCAATTTATAATGTAGTTTCCTCGATAGATAAGGCCCTTTGCATACAGATTGACAAACACTTCTCGCACAGCCTCAGAGCAACCCTCATCCATGGTGAACCTCTCCCTAGACCAATCACAGGAAGCACCCATTTTGCGGAGTTGGCGAGTGATGGTCCCCCCATACTCTTCTTTCCATTCCCAGACTCGCTCCAAGAACTTATCTCGACCTAACTCATGTTTATTGGTTCCTTCTATAGCTAACTGCTCCTCTACCTTGGCCTGAGTAGCAATCCCCGCATGATCGGTTCCAGGAAGCCATAAGGTATTAAACCCTTGCATCCTTTTAAAACGGGTTAAAATATCCTGTAGAGTATTATCCATCGCATGACCCAAGTGGAGTGAACCAGTGACATTAGGAGGAGGCATGACTATACTGAATGGCTTCTTATCCGGCTCAACTTTTGGAGTAAAAAATCCATTCTCCTCCCAATATTTATACCACTTGTCCTCCACCTCACCATGGTCATATACTTTAGCCAAATTCAATTCATCACTCATATGTAAAACCCCTTTCAATTGTTTATGCTCTATGCCAAGCGAGGGAGTTGCATTGCAGCAAGCACTCTTCGGCAATAGTAAAGTTAGGTAAAGTTAGGGACGGTTCTTTACTTTACATTTATGACAAAGACACAGTCACAGCTTGGAAATTAATAAAATAAAGCCTTTCAATCTTAAAGGACGAAAGACCGCGGTACCACCTTTATTCCAAAAGAGCTTAATCGGCTTAAGACATTCCAGTGCAGTAATTGACTTAAGAATCATACTCTCTGGCTCTCATAACGCTGTAACGGGCTGCCCGTCGGTAAGTACTTTTATCTTTCCCTACCATCCCTCCTGTGCGACCCCGGTTACGCATCGAGGAATCTCCCACCTGCAGAGCATCTGTTTCGACCAAGATGCAACTGCTGATTCCCTCTCTAAGACGACCGAACCTACCGTTCTTCACCATCATAGGGTTTAATGTATAGATATTATTTTTAATAATTTATTATATCTTACACTCCCTGAATATGTCAAAAATTATATCATAAAGGCTCCTACCACTTACATGATACGAGCCTTTTATCAACTTTAACTTCGTTCTCTTAAAGAGCCATTCCCTTCAAGAAATCATAGATTTCTTTTCGTTCTCCAACAGTTAGGATGGCAACCGCATTTTCTTCAGGAAAAATTGCATATATCACACGATAATGCTTTAAAGACTCACTTGCAAGAGAAACTCTGTGAATCTCGTAATAGGGTCCACTTAAACGTTTAAACTCTAACGGGTCACGTTCTAAATTTAACATCACTTGAGGTATTTCCTTGATAATCCTCCCTTGAAGTTTAATAAGATTTCTTTCAGCCCTACTCGTGAGACATACCTTCCACTCCTCATTCTGATAGTCAGGATGACCATTATCAAGCATAGGTATTTCACGCCACCATAATGTATGTCCATCATTTAAGGCAAGATGCGCTTCTTCTGACAATCGATCCAATACTGTACTCAATTGAATTTTCCGTTCTAGGTACCTCGTTTGCAGCAGATCCCCCGAACACCCCTCTTTATGAAGGTCATTAAAAATATAATCTTCAAAGAAATCGGATAACGGACCAACTGAACGTTCTGCAGTACACAGACTAAGTTTTCCTTCAGGATCAATTCTTATTTCTAGATAATCGCCCGGCATAAGACCGAGAACATCCTGTAACTCAGCTGGAAGTAGTATTTCTCCACGAGCCTCCATCTTTACCCTGTAACTTTTCAACTTATCCCCCTCCAAACAACTCTAAGTATAATCCTAAATAATAAGAATATTCAAATAACTCCTACCCTTATTATATTACGTTTTGCTATTATATGTCATGTTACTGAGTAGCCAATTACGACTGTTGAGGTGCATAAAGGAGTGTCTGAGTAAATGAAAAACCAAAGGAGAGATAATTGATAATCAAGTACTTCTGATAATAGATAAGAATACAGAAGCCCTAAAATTCATGCGCTACAGAAAAACACCCTGTTTAAATAAAAAGCAGCGTGTTTTATGATTTATTCCTCTTTTACGATATACCTGTACCATAGTATGCACGGCAAGCGGAACATGGATGTGGAGCGCGGCAGTTAGTGACAGGAGGTCACTACTGCCGAAAAGTGCTTGCTATGGTGCAGGTCCAATCCTTAAAACTTCCTTGCTTCGGCTCAATTCCTTGACCGAGCAGTTTTAGTATTCCTGCGGCAAATCTTTCATTTCTTCCAGCGTAAACACCGGGCCATCCAGACAT
>JAGXFZ010000038.1 GCA_024637055.1 Gracilibacter sp.
TATCACGCCTAATCTGTATTTTTGTGAAATACATTGCAAAGTATGTATAACATCGGACGAAACAAAACATCTATCCTTATAACGAATCCAGTAGTTCTTTAATAATTTTTCAATTACGAGATTGGTCTCTTCTATCCTTTCTGTTCCGATCTTCTCTTCAATAATAAATCTATAACGTTCACGTATATCATACTCTTTATGATAAGGAACCCGCTTACTTATATTTTTTCTTATGGTTTGAAAACTACTATAGAATTCTTCGAATCCTTCCCAGTAATGTTCTACTCCTGAGCCATCGTAAGCCCAGAAAGCATACTCCCTTTCCCTAGGTAGTTCATGCATATCTATAAGGGTTTCCATACAGTCGAATATAATTACCTCCTTATTATCCATAGCTTATTTCCATCTCTTTCTTTCTGTTATCTTTCGCAAATATCAATTCCTACATATTTATATTATCATATATAGTTTTTCAAGTTATAATTGAGATAAAAGTCTAGATTTAACTAATTAAGTACTCGCATCAGAAATAACCTTATTTTGGTGTCTTATATGAAAAGACTTAAACTTAAAATAATAATTAATGTCTTTAAGAATACTATTTCGTGGTTATGCTAATTTTAAATACTAATGGAGGACTTAAAAATGAAATTTTGTCTCTCTTGGCGAATACTTTTGGCTTTTTCACTCACCCTTTTTCTGTTTGTCGGCTGCGCAAACCCTACTCCTACTCCTCCTACTCCTGCACCCTCTGGTAATGATAAACCTAATATCAATATCGCTGAATATCTGCCATTAAAAGAAGGGAACAAGTGGAGTTATGAGGGCATAGGGAACGAGTTCGCTTCCTATACCCAAGAAGTAACTCATGAAAAAGATAATAAATACCAAGTTGTAGTCTACTCCGGAACAGTAACAGCAAACAGGTATGAAGTAACTGAGGATAGTATTCTTCATACTTATAGAGAGCATGAGTACTATGAGGATAAAAGCATTTTAGATAATCCTAATAATCTCGATGCTACCTTGCTTAAACTTCCGTTTGAAGTTGACGCTGATTGGATAAGTGAAGATAATTCTTATGAAATATTCAGTGTCAACAGTACTGTTCAAGTCCCTGCTGGTACTTTTGCGGACTGTGTAGTTGTTAAAATCACCTATAAAGACAGTGGTAATTCCTCCTTCCTTTATTATAAAAAAGGAGTAGGTATGGTCAAGTCTGAATATATGCTGGACGAAGGTGAATCCATTCAATCTCTCTTAAAAGAATATACGATTCGTTAGGAATCTGTAAAGGAAGAGTACGCACATAAGCCTTCAGCCCAACAGGTTAGTCTAGCCCACTGGGTATTTGAAAAAACTGAAGTTGATATGATCTCAGGCAACCATGTTCATGCGGTTCAACCCATTGAGTTTATTAAGGTTATCAGAGATGATGGTACTCAAAAAGATGGCCTAGTCGTATACGCTCAAGTGGACTTCTTCAAATCCATAAGAAATCTATTTTTCTCCTTTATTCTTAAACACGATTGTCCTATAGGGAAATGGAATCTCAATACCTTCTACATCGAATCGTTCCTTGACACTTTTGTTCAAATCACAAATCATCAAGAACCCTGACAAGGGGTCTTTCGACCATACCCACCCTCGCAAATTAATGGAGGAATCCCCAAAATTCAATACTTTAATTGCTACTGGTTCTTCACCCTTCTCAATATCTTTGCTGGTTCTGTTATCATAATAATCTTTATGAGATAATACTTCATCTTTTATGATAGTTATAGCTTGGTCAATATTCGAATCATAGCTTATTCCAATATCGAAGTAATTACAGGTCTTATCTTCAATAATATTGGCATTTTCAATCATCTCATTGTTAATAACATTATTAGGAACGACTATCCGTTTATTCTCGTAAGACCTTATAATGGTATGTCTTAGCGTTATATCTTCTACTATGCCCATAGTATCTCTATCTATGAAGCGTATCCTATCTCCAATCCTAAAAGGCTTGAAGAAAGAGATAAATACTCCGCTAACTATGTTGGCAAAAGTCTGTTGGGAAGCAAATCCTATGATAACCGCCAAAATACCTGAACTTGCAACAATTGAAACCGCTATACTTTTGAGGTACCCGATCTGGAAGATGATTAGGGTAAATCCAATAAAATAAATAATTCCTGTTATAAAATGCTTGATAAAGCTTAACTGAGTAACATCAATTTTTGCCTTATTAATATTATTTTGAACAAACCTTCTGGTTAACCTAGCACAAATAACTGTTGCAATAGATATGCCAATTATAACTACTACTTTCAGTACCAAGTCTAATATATCTATATCTATTCTTTCTAGTAACTCAGTGAAATCTACTCTAGACATTTCTTCCTCCTAAATCCAAACTAATAACCTTCATATTAATCTATTTTCGTATATACATACTATTACCATTATTAGTACGGCAATACTTTTTTCACGACCAATAACATATTTCTAATAATAACAGTTTGCTCACAACATAAATTGTTTTTTTTATTAAGATTATTAATAATTCTGGTATATTCTCCATACATTGAAACATAAGCTTTTTCAGATAGCTACCTTTTTATGGCTCTGAGAGGATGTCGCGGATGAGATTATGGAAAGTCATCTTAGGCTTGATCTTTTTTCTATTACTTACTGGAGGCCTATGGCAGATAAAAGGTCACATAGTGCAGGCCCAAAACGACCAATTCGTTTTTCTAAACATTGATCCTATTTATGAGACAATGATGAAAAGAGACATCCTCTGTTTAATGATGTCTTACCCTGAATATATCCTTGATGTGGAGAAAAATGAGGAAGGTAAAGTACACATCATCATGAAATCAGGTAATAAACTCTTGTATGATGATGGTAAGGAAAAGAATCAGGCTCAGAAATCTGCTACTCCTGATTTACAGGATATGATGGAACAAGTCTACCCTCTAGGGAAAATCGCCGAGTTACTTCCCACACATTATAATCCTGGTTGTGTCAGACACTATCCCCTATTGAAAGAAGTTTACGGAGCAAACAAAACACAAATCAAGTCTAACCTTGCAAAAGTAAGTATCGGTTATAAATTTGTGGAGTTCAACCGCAAGAATGAAGCGGCACAAGCTCTGAGCTCAGTTATGAAAGATCTCCTACCCATTGCCCGTCAAAATTATAAAATTTATGGAGCTTCCTTTCCCAGTAGTGGTACCTTCAACTACCGCTTAATCGGAAGCACTAGCAGGCTCAGCTCCCATGCCTTTGGGATGGCGATCGACCTCAATGCACACAAAAATGATTATTGGAAGTGGAACACCCGTGATGATGGCCAGAAGAGATTAGACTCTTATCCCCAGGTGATTGTACAAATCTTTGAGAAATACGGTTTTGTATGGGGCGGTAAATGGGGTAACTTTGATATTATGCATTATGAATATAGACCAGAGATCATTCTCAAGGCCCGCCATTTCTCAGAAAAACCTATTCCAGGTTTACCTTGGTATGAAGGTCTGCAAAATAACCAAGAGGCTTGGCGCTATATCTGGCTGATAGAACAGAAGATATAGCATCATTTATATTTTATCGATCGCCTTTAAAATACCTTTTAAAATTAACTCTGGAGTAGGAGGGCAACCAGCAATATGAATATCAACTGGCAGATATTTATCTACTCCGCCGCCAGCGGCATAAGCTTCTTTAAATATCCCTTCGCCACAAGCACATGCTCCGACAGCTACAATAAGTGTAGGTTGGGGACAAGCTTCATAGGTCTTAATGAGAGCAATTTCCAAATTTCTGGTTACCACTCCTGTAACAAGAAGCATATCGGCATGGCGAGGAGAAGCCACAAAATCTATCCCATATTGTTGGATATCATAAATCGGATTAGACAAGGCATTGATTTCAAAATCACAGGCATTGCAAGCGCCTGCATCAACATATCTGATATGCAAGGAGTCTTTACATATTTTTTTAAGTCTATTACGTAATTTCTGCCCTAATTCTCCTTCTAATGGCTCTGTTGTAGTAATTGAACTTTCTGGGGTAGCACATCGCGGAGATGAATAGCTATCTTTACTAACTTTTTCAGTTACTATTTTTGATTTAGCCAACCCTCGCAAAATTTCAAACATTTAATCACCTCCGCTTAACGATCTAGACAAGCATAACACAGTTCAAAACTTATCCTCTAGCATACCTATATAATTATGTTTAATTTTCAAATGTATTATAAAAAAGGAAATTTAATTCGCCGTGTAGAAAATACATAAAAAAAGTAGAGGGTGATTTTTTTATGTTTTTCATAATGTTATCCTTAGCCATTTCCTTGGTAATCGTCGTATTCGCTTTGCAGAATTCTGTTATGGTTCCTATAATATTTTTTAACTGGACTTCAGAGATACCACTTGTAGTTGTTATTTTTGCATCTGTCTTCGCAGGAGCAGCAATCATCTTTTTCCTAGCCTTGTGGAAAGAAGTGAAACGAAAGTTTAATACCGTATCTTCTAAAGCGACAGAATACAAAGGTATTATGACTTCTAAGAAAGACGCTCTTAGTGAGAAGCTCGAAAAGAGAAAAACTTCCCAAGAAAACAAAGAAACTCCAGAATTGCCTCATCAAGCAGAATCTATAGTTAACTCTGAAGTTCTGCAGACAGAGCCAATTAGGGACTCTACTTCAAAAGACCAATAATTTTCTAACATAAAAAGGATTCTCACCTGAGATGGCGAGAATCCTTTTTATATTGTTCTTTTTCAAGGCCTAAAAATACTCTGTGGTTTACCGATTTTCATAGAATTTATGAACTTAAACTATAATCTTCTCCAACAAATTGTTCGAAAGATTGAACAAGGGTTGCTACTTTAACAGCGTAGGGAGACATAAAGTGACCATTCTGATCGTAGAATATCATCCTGCCACCAATTCCCCAGTTATAGGCAGTATAAGTTTCATGTTTATCCTTATACACATCATTAAGATATCTAAGATAACCGCCTGCCAAAATTGTTGCATAATATTTATCTTCATTTAATAGCTCATGGGTAGGATAGGGAACATCAATTTTATAGTATTCTGTCATCGCCATGTAGGCAGTTTTAGCAGTTGGCAACTTCATTTGTGTGGTACTATATGATAATGATCCGCCATACATATGAGTCTGGGGTTTAAAACCTGATTCCTGGGCAATAAGAGCAAGTAATTCACACGGTTCTAGACTAAATGCCTTTTCTACTTCTACTATAAAATAAAGATACTCAGCCTCTGCATTATATTTTTCTGCTAGCTTATCCAGCTTCTCCTTACCAAACTGCTCATAGCCAAGTGTTTGAATAAGTTTTTGGGTATCTACAGGTTGCACTGTCTTTGTTTGAGCTTCTAGGGATTCCTCCAAGGACTCCTCACTATTATTATAATCAGTATGAGTAATTTCGGGATTTTCATCAGCCTCAATAGTAGTAGCAATTATAGTTTCTCTCGGCTCCTGTACAGGTAGTTGCGTGGCCTCGACGTAAGTAGCCATGCCAAACAGCACCATTTGGGTTGCGATAATCAGTGCTGCTAGGGCTATACCCAACTGACGGCTACAGTCCTTCCAGCGTGACATTGATTTTTTCCTCCTTAGATACAATCCCAGCGATTTTTTAATACTTTCAGTGTACTTATTCTCAAGTATTAAAATGGGATTTGATCAGATATAGTTATTACTTATATTTTTGCCATATTTTTCTATTCTAAACCTCTCCTACGAATAAGCATCATAATTAATATCAATCTATATGGTAAATACCTATTTTACATCCTAGATTAAGATTATCTTCTCCTCATTAAAGAGCACTCTTCTCTGACCTTGTTGCTTCTTGAGAAAATGCACTTGCCAACTCCTCTATTTTTAAAGCATATGGCGACCGAAAATGCCCATTTCTATTAAAAAAGTCCATTCGTCCATTTATACCCAACCTATAAGCGGTATATGATTCGTACTTATCTTTATATACATCATGAAGGTATCTAAGATATCCTCCAGCAAGCAAGGCCGCATAATACTCATCCTCAGCCAGTAAATCATGAGTGGGATAAGCTATGTTCATGTTATAATATTCGGTAATTGCCACGTAAGAAGTTTCTGCAGTTGGTAACTTCAATTGAGTGGTGTTATAAGATAACGACCCTCCATCCATGTGCGTAATGGACCGAAACTCAGATTCTTGAGCAATTAATGCCATTAGTTCATACGGTTCGAGGTCAAACTCTCTTTCTACTTCAACTAAATAATTAAGATAGGCTGGTTCCACACTGTATTTCTTTGCTAATATGTCTATGTTCTCTTTACTGTATTTCGTATATGCTGCGGTTTCCCAATAGTTTTGTACAGTATGATATCTTTTTTCGTTGTTTTCAATGGGACTTGCTGTTCCAAAGAACACAATCTGTGTAGCAACAATTATCAGTCCCAACGCCATAACTAAATAACGGTTGCTCTTATTTTTTGGTATCACTATTTTCCTCCTTAAATCCAATCGGTTGTTATAATAAAGAATATATATGTTAACGTTAATACGTTATGCCTCTTACCACAAGGATAATTTTACCAAATAATTAGCATTCGGTCATTAATAGATATTCGTGCTTTTATGTACATGAAGTTACTAATAAACAGTATAAACTCATCTGTTTTGATTATGATTGTATATTATTTCGGTTATCGTTATATTTCTACATTTTTCTACATTAATCGATTCTACCATGATAATCCAAATAATGCAATCTTTACTGAAACAAATGACTTGACAAATTGTACATTAGTACTTTTTAACCTTAAAATACCTTGATTCTTATAGTAACATTTTTATATATCCTCCTCTTATGTTATATTAGATAAGATTTGAATATATACAGAAAGGAATTATCATGGAAAGCTTTCAATCAAGTAGCATAAATAAACAAGTTAATCCCCGAAAAACATTTGCAATAATCTCTCATCCCGACGCTGGAAAAACAACTATGACCGAAAAATTGCTTCTTTTTGGAGGAGCTATTCGTCTGGCTGGAACCGTAAAAGGTAGAAAAGCTAACAAGTATGCCACTTCTGATTGGATGCAGATTGAAAAAGAACGAGGCATCTCCGTTACTTCCAGTGCAATGCAATTTACCTATAATAATACTCATGTTAATATTTTAGATACTCCTGGGCATCAAGATTTCAGCGAAGATACTTTTCGGACTTTGGTGGCAGCTGACAGTGCTGTTATGTTGATAGATATCGTCAAAGGTGTTGAAGCACAGACAATAAAATTATTTAAAGTCTGTCGTATGAGAGGAATTCCTATTTTTACTTTCATCAATAAACTTGATCGATACGGTAAAGACCCTTTGGATGTCCTAAAGGAAATTGAAGACGTTCTAGGAATCAACTCCTATCCCATGAACTGGCCTGTGGGCATGGGGAAGGAATTTTGTGGGATTTACGATCGTCAGAGAAACCGTCTGGAGCTATTCAAAGATGGAGAAGCAGAATTCATAGCCGCTGACCATCGCGGTGTAGAAGATCCAAAAATTAAAGAGCGTTTAGATAAGGACTTATACGAAAAACTTGTTGAGGATATTGCTCTTCTCGATATAGCAGGAGACCCTTATGATGAAGAACTAATACAAAATGGTAAATTATCTCCTATATTCTTTGGTAGTGCTCTTAGTAACCTAGGAGTTCAAACCTTCCTAGAAAAGTTTTTAATGATGGCTCCTGGACCAAGACCACAAAAAAGTAATGATGGTTTGGTTTATCCCACAGATCCCAATTTCTCTGGTTTTATTTTTAAGGTACAGGCCAATATGAATCCAGCACATCGTGATCGCATCGCATTTCTTCGTATATGCTCAGGCCGTTTTGAGCGAGGAATGACCGTCAATCATGTGCGAACAGGCAAAAAAATAAAACTTCCTCAACCGCAGCAATTCCTTGCTCAAGATCGCGATATTCTGGAGGAAGCTTATCCGGGTGATGTTGTTGGTCTCTTCGATCCTGGGATTTTCTTGATTGGAGACACTTTATGTCAAGATGGTTCCTTTGAATTTGAAAAGTTACCTAATTTTTCACCAGAGCATTTTGCCAGAATTACTAATCTAGATTTTTCCAAATACAAGCAATTCCAAAAAGGTCTTCATCAACTTGCAGAAGAAGGTACGGTCCAAGTGTTCAAGACCATTATGGATGGTTTAGAGGATATGATCGTAGGGGTGGTAGGACAGTTACAATTCGAAGTATTAGTTCACCGTTTGGAAAATGAATATGGTACAAGAATCCGGCTCCATCCACTTCCCTATCAGCTTGCCCGCTGGGTTGAGAGTGAAAGCAAAATTGACATCTCCAAGTTAAAAGCATTAAAAAATCTTTGCGTTAAAGATCATAAGGATAGGCTAGTAGTCCTCTTTGAGAGCGAATACTATTTAGATAGGTTAAAGGAAAAGTATTCTAATATCATATTTAAAACATCCTCAAATGAGTAGCTGCTACAGACATGATATAGAGGAGCTGACGTGGCCTGGTCATAGCCACATAAAGAAGCTTCAGATCTAGGTCGTTTTTAGTATATTGTTCTTCTATGGTAAAGATAACTACTGCGTCAAACTCCAAACCTTTGGCGGTGTAAGCAGGAAGAACAAGTACTTCTCCTTCATAAGTTACTTCATCACCTAGCAAAATGTTAGTTGAAACAGTTAAATATCTATGTATAAGTTTGCATTCTTTTAGCGTTTTTCCTATAAGGGCTACGGATTTATATCCTTGGCGCTGTAATTCATTTACTGTTTCATCAATATTTTCGGCTAGTTCTTTTACATTAGAAAAGCTTCGTTCAATAGGGGGCTCGCCATGACGAATAACGGGTTTTGCCAATATAATATCTCCCGTTTGAACTTCACTAATTACTTGATTTGCCCGCTCCATTATTTCAATCGTAGTACGATAACTTTGCTCTAAGGTTAGAAATTGGCAGCCTAAATCAGGGAACACTTCTTCAATAATATCCTTCCAGTCACGAATTGCGCGATACGAGTGGATTCCTTGGGCTAAATCTCCAAAAATTGTAAACATGGTTGTATTGAGAGCATGACGTAAAGCATAGACTTGAAAGACACTTAAATCTTGAGCCTCATCGATAAAAACATGACTGATGTCCAAGTCATCTTCTTTACCTATTAGCTGATGCTTTAAATAAGTCAGAGCAGGTAAATCTTCCACTTCTATCCGATTACGTATAAGTAATTCACTAGAATAAGCACACATATAGTTTAGAACTTCCTCATCAAAATCAACATAATCATCTTGAGATATTCCATTGTGTTCTGCAATGGTTTTCTTATTGCCAACGATATTAATATAATGTTCCTTAAGACTTAAGGCTGGAAATGCATTCATATACTTTTTGACTGCGGTTTTGGTCTTTTTATTTATTTCTACTAGGGGTGGTATACTCCACATCTCCTAAACGGCCTTCATAATACACAGAAGCGATGGGTGAACGCCAATCTATAATCAGTGGTTCACGGTCTTCCTGAGTCAATAAGGACAATTTCCCGATATAATAACGTTTAAACTCTTTAGTACCTTCTTCTTTAAAATCTATTCTTGCGAAGTATGGTTTCTTTAGACCTCGAGTAAATTGATCAAAGTTTTTCTCCCCATATTCTAAAAGCTGTGCATTTACTAGTATAGTGATATAGCTCTGGCTGCTATCAAGATAATCATAGTCGATCATTGCTTGCTTCATCTCTGCTCGTTGTTTGCTACGATTATCAATAATTATTTCAATCGTCTTCTTCATATAGGCCTTTGTCATTTGCAAACGTTCTGCTTCTTGGGAATAATCCTGATGTCTTTGTACCATTGATTAGATTTTAACTCCTTTCTCTTTAGTTGTTTAATTAATATTACATATTTCTTCCGGCTTAGGAGATAGCAATGATAGTAGAATTCCTATTAGGGGAATAACCATTAACATTAATAAAACTTCGTTGTAACTCCCGAACTTGTCAAAAGCTAAACCTAATGGTAACGGTCCCAGTGATGCCCCAATTATCATCGCTGTCGAGGACACTCCTGTTATACTTCCTAAGTGTTTGCGACCATAGTAATTTGGCCATAAAACCCCTATAGATATCCGTTCAAATCCTCCAGCAATCCCCCAAAATACCCCAAAGAATATTGCCATTGCTGTTGAGTCAGTAAATATTAAAATGCCTAAGACTAAGATCTCCATAAAAAATACGAAGGTTAGAACTATGTTTACCCTTATCTTTTCTAGAATAAAACCAGCAAACATAGAGCTTGGAATTCCAATTAAAGCCATGATACTAAGAACTAGGGCTGCTATCTGAGCGGAGATCCCCTTTTCAGCAAGAATTAATAAGAGGTGGAAAGTTAAACCCGTATTCACTAACGCTGGTATTGCTGATGCAATAAGGATAAACCAAAACGCTCGTGTCTTTCTTGCTTGAGTTAATGTCCAAGTATTCTCTATTTCATATTCTATCTGAGCTTTATTCTTCTCATTCTTTGCTCTCGAAAGATTAGTACCTGTTGAAAGTTTTATTCCATCCGGTTTTAGACCTACAGCCTCAGGCGTATTACGAATTAAATAAAATGCCAGAGGAACAAATACTAGAATTAATAACAATCCCCATATTCTCCAAGATGCAGCCAGTCCCCAGGTCTCTATCAACCAAACATTAAAAAGGGGGAAAAATGCTGCACTGGCAAATCCTCCCATAGCCATAATACTAAGCGCTCGACCTCTCTTCCTTATAAACCATTGGGGTACTAGCGTACTGGGAATTAAGGTCATCGCCCCTTGCCCGAATAATCTAAGCATAAAGAACCCAAAAAATAACCAAATAGGCCCTAATAAGAAACTGTTCCATAAAGAAGCAGCTCCCAGAAGGATTCCAATGGTCAAACTCATAACCCTTTGACCATAACGATCAATAAGTCTTCCCACGAAAAACATACATAATCCGGCAGTCAAGCTAGCCATGGAATATGTAGTGGAAATTAATGAATGGCTCCACCCTAAATCATTTATATATGAATTTATATATACTGAAATCGAATATGTTTGCCCTGGTCCGGAAAAAAACAGCCCGATGGCCGCTACCGCTACAATAATCCATCCATAAAAAAATGGAGGATCAATAGGCAAGCCTTGCGCCTTTTGTTTGTCAAATAGATCCAATCTATTTTCCTCCGGTAATGTTGTTTATATTAAACAAAAATTAAAGCCCCGAAGGGCTTTAATTACTTGTTTTAATCTCTTGGATTATGGGAATAATCATCGGGCGCCGTCCAGTTTTTTGATAAAGGTGCTTTCCTACCATATCTTTAATTCGATTTTTTAAGGTCGCCCATTGATGTATGCCTTCTTCCTGACAGCGCATGAGCGTTTCTCTCACCATGCCCTTTACTTCGTGAATCATCTCTTCAGAATCTCTGACATAGACAAAACCTCTCGTTACGATATCAGGGCCTGCCATAATCGCCCCATTCGCCCGACTTATAGTAACGACTGCAATCAATATTCCATCTTGTGATAGTTGCTTGCGATCACGTAATACTATATTGCCGACATCTCCTATACCCAATCCATCAATTAGGACTCTACCTGCCGGTACATTCTCCTGTCTCTTATACACATCT
>JAGXFZ010000039.1 GCA_024637055.1 Gracilibacter sp.
CGATATATTAATGACGACTTACCTTTCCTTACATGTATTAAAGTCGTTGCGAAGTCCATAGATGAGTTAAGGCCTCAGATGGCCTTAACGAGTGCGCGACGATCACGGATAGTCTAGTGTCGCTGTAGCCAAGGATGGCGAGAAGCGGCCATCAGGTATTAACCAGAGGTTTAGGTGCAGTAACTGTATCAGTAGGGGAACAGCTACTGCGTGTGACGGGTAATAAATAAACTACTATCTGACATTTGAAGAAGGGGCTGCTGCACCGACCAACAAAGTTGCTTTATTGTGCAACAGCCCCTTTGTTGATTAATACTAAAAGACGACTTAGCTTCCCATCTATGCATATATATACTAAAAATTCAGAAATATAAATCTTTGATTTTTTGGATAATACTTATTGACAAAGGTGTATAAAAAATGTTATCTTTCTCTTAAGCAATGGAAAACGTTTTCTGCAAACGTTTGCGGAGAACGTTCTGGGAGTAAAACAAACGGAAAAGCGGAATATTATTTAAAAAGGGGGAATAAGACAGTCAGATAATGGTAACTATTAAAGACGTTGCAAAACATGCTAATGTTTCAATCACGACTGTTTCCAGAGTACTTAACCAAACAGAGCATGCTGTTAATTCAGAAACAAGAGAAAGAGTTCTTAATGCGATTAAAGAATTGGGGTTTTATCCCAATGCAATGGCCAGAGGGCTCCATTTAAAGGAAACTAAGACTATTGGTTTAATTGTTCAAGATATCTCTAATCCTTACTACCCTAGCATAGTTCGTGGGGTGGAGGATGTTGCTCAGGAACTAGGATACACAGTAATACTTGCTAATGCTTATCGCTCAAGAGAAAGAACTACTAAATATCTAAATGTACTCAGGGAAAAAAGAGTGGATGGAATAATCTTTACAGGTGGCGGAGCAGTTAAAGATGCAGCAGAAGATAACTTCTTTGAACGCAATCCTGTGTCTACCGTTGTAATTGGCAAATCGTGCAATGCCAAAATGCCTTCGGTTCAAGTCAATAATGTTCAGGCGTCCCGGGAAGCGTGCGAACATCTTATTCGACTGGGACATAGGCAAATAGTAACTGTTACCGGACCAGAAGATTCTACAACGGTTGTTGATCGACTTGAAGGTTACCGGCAGGCCCTAATGGCCAATGGGATACCTTATAGGGATGAGTTCGTCTTAAGGTGCAACTTTGAATTCGACGAAGGGTACAAGGCTGTAGAAAGATTTCTTGATGTAAGTAATGATAAGGTTACCGCTATCTTTGCCCAGAATGACATGATGGCCATAGGAATCATGAAAGCACTTAAGGAAAAAGGACTCAAAATACCCGAAAATGTCGCCGTCATCGGTTTTGATAATATCCCGCTTGCTTCATTTGTCACTCCTATGCTGTCCACAGTAGCTGTACCAATTTACGAACTAGGAAGAACTGCAATGAGAATCATGTCTGACCTTCAATCTGGTCACGAAATTTCAAGAATTACAACACTTCCGACAAAGCTATTGTTAAGACAGTCCTGTTAAAAGAATTAATATTGGAGGTATACACACATGGTTATGAGACATAATCTTCTAGAATGTGCATTCACAGATGCAATCGAATGGTTCAAAAAAACTGATACTGTAATGGTACCAGTAGGTAGTTGCGAAAAACATGGTGCTCATGTACCCCTTGGAACAGACAGCTATACAACAATCAACGTTACAGAGAGAGCTGCTAAAATAGCTGATTGCCCTTATACACCTCTTATGCCTTTCGGCTACTCTCCTCATCACATGGGAAGATGCGGCGAAGGAGCAGGTACAATCACCCTTTCAGCTAATACCTATCGTGCTATGTTGACTGACATTGCTCGCAGTTTAATCTATCATGGTGCAAACAAAATTATTTTTGTTACTCATCATGGATCTAACACCAAACCAATTGATGAATTTAATCGTCAAATTCGTTATAAATATGGTGCATTTGTGGCATTCTATAAAACACCGACTGAAAGAGAATGTGAAGTTGTAAGTGGTATCTTAGAAGGACCTCCTGAAGAGACACCAGGCTGGCACGCTGGCGAAATGGAAACAGCTCAAATGATGGCCCATGATATGAGCCTTGTTGACATGAGCCGTGCAGTTAACGACAGAGCACATGCTCCTAAGTGGATGGGTGACAAGTTCTCCAAAATGGACGGAACAATCACTGTTAAATTCGGTGGATCAGAAAACATCTATGTTCCTATGGAACATCATGAGTACAGCGATCATGCTACAATTGGTAATCCTTTCCGTGGTACTCCTGAAAAGGGTATTGCACTCTTCGAAAAAGAAGCTCAACATCTTGCAGCTTTCATTGAAGAAGTTAGAAAGTTCCCATTCAAAGTCAAAGACGAAGATCGTACTTTCCCAGAAAGAGCATAAAGAAAAATGTCCTTGCTAGGTGCAACCCGGGGTTCTCCCATGGGTTGTACCGGAAGCGGACGTATGGAGGGTAATTAATGAACATTGACATGAACGTGGTAAACAAATTACGTAGGGACCTTGAAGAAGTTAGCAAAAAAATATTTGTCCGTGGTCTTACCTCGGGTGCGAGTGGGAATCCAAGTGCTCGTGTTCCAGGATATCCCAATCAAGTACTTATCAAGGCTAGTGGCAAGTGTTTTGGTGATGTTTGCGGAAATGATTTTGTGTTAGTCGATCTCGATGGAAATGTTCTTGATGGAGAAGCACGTCCTTCCAAAGAAGTAAAGTTCCATTGCGGTATTTATAAAGTTCGTCCGGAAGTGAATGCGATCGTGCATGGTCATTCCCCCTATGCTACTGCCTACGCAACTGCTAAAGGTGAGATGCCGATTGTAACTGCAGCAGCTGAGGCTGGCCTTCATAAAGTTGGGATAGTTGGATTTGCAACACCAGGTTCTGATGAGCTTGCTGAGATGGTAATCAAACCATTTGAAGAAGATAAAACACTAAAAGCAGTTATCTTAGACAAACATGGATTTGTAACCCTTGGAGATGATATCCATAAGGCTTATTATCTTGGAGATGTTCTTGAAGATAATGCCAAAACTGCTTCTATAATGGCTTCCTATAAATAAGAATAGTGAAATAAAGAAGACTCAAGAATTTGCAATAAGTATAGATATAAGATGATTAGCTCGATAAAAATTTTTCTCTAATTTGTCAGAATCTTTGAAAAAAACCTACGTATTACTGTTTTTATATTGACAATAATACTGGAGGATATATTCAACTTACAAGGAGGTTATATCAATGCAAGCTTCGATGTATGAATACATGAAAGTTGGAATCGTGCAATTTAAGGCTTTCCCAGAATGCGTAAATGGAGTAGGTCCTTTTGAAAAAACAGTTAGCCAACTCTGCGAAGATGATTTTTTTACTGCGATTGAGATGGGGACGATAAAAGATGTCCAACAACGTCAAGAGGTAAGAAAATTACTTGACCAATCAGGTATGGAAGTCGTCTATGCTACTCAACCTGTTATGTTCCCTAATAAGCTTAACTTGAACCATCTAGACAAAGGTGAAAGAACAAAAGCTATTAAGGCTGTCTTCAATTGCTTGAGGGAAGCTCATGATATTGGAGCAACTTCTGTCAGAATTCCAGCAGGAAAAGATCCTGGACCGGAAAAAAGAGAAGAGGCCAAAAAACTTCTTATAGACTCTTTCTCTCAGATTTTAGAGAAAGCAAAAGAGTTTGGAAATCCTCTTGTAACCTTGAAAATTTTCGATAGAGATGTTGATAAGGAATCTTTAATTGGCCCCGCACCAGATGCATTAGAGATTGCAGAAGCTCTATCTCCGAGTTATGATAAATTCGCTTTATTGACCGATCTTTCTCATTTCCCTCTTTTAGGAGAAGAGATAGACTACACCCTCACTACCTTGCAAAAATATCTCAAAGCTTTTCATATTGGGAATTGTGTTATGAAAGATCGTCTTAATCCAATGTATGGAGACCTTCAACCAAGATTCGGAGTACCTGGTAGCGAAGTGGATATGATGATGGTCAGCAAGTATTTCCGTGCATTAGTCGATTTGAAACTTATCGGTAGAGAAACAAGACCAGTAATGAGTGCTGAGGTTCGTCCTTTACTAGCCGGAGAAACTTCGGAAATTGTTATCGCTAATACGAAAAGAGTCTTTAAAGAAGCCTGGGCTTTGGCATAATTGAATTTATAGACTGGAGTGAAACTAGTGGCCCGCAACTCTATTGCAATTATCGTTACAGCAGATACTAAGGAAGCAGAAGCAAGGTTTTTGAATGAATATATAGAAGCTCAGGGGTTTAGTGCTCCTGTTATTGATGTTAGTACTAAGCATCCTCACGATTATGATGTAGCCTATTGTCGTGAAGATGTTTGTAAGCTAGGTAATGTAGAATACAAGGATTTATGCAACCTGCGCAGAGACAATATGATGAAAACTATGGGCGAAGGTTCGGCTAAAATCTTGCTAGATCTTTATGGAAAAGGAGAATTAGCTGGGGTTTTGGCAGTTGGAGGAAACCAAGGAACCGCGATTGCCTCCATAGCAATGCGCGCTCTCCCTATAGGAGTACCTAAACTCATTGTATCTACCGTTGCTTCCGGTCATGTTAGACCTTATGTAGGATATAAAGATATTATCATGATGTTCTCAGTCTCAGATATCCTCGGTGGAGCAAATACAGTAAGTAGAACAATCCTAACCAATGCAGCTGGAGCGGTCATGGGAATGGCACAGTATGGTCAGCCTTTGACAAAAGGAGATAAGCCGGTTATTGCCACAACTGCTTTTGGCAATACAGATGCAGCAGTGAATCAAGCTAGAGTTATTCTGGAGGAGAAAGGGTATGAAGTAATAGCCTTTCATGCTTCCGGAGCAAGTGGATCTGCGATGGAGTATCTGATTGAGCAGGGGTATGTGCAGGGAGTATTAGATATAACTACCCACGAACTTCTTGGAGAAGTTTTTGGAGATGATATTTATACACCTTTAAGGCCTAGATTAGAAGAAGCCGGCAAGAGAGGAATACCTCAGGTTATTGTTCCTGGAGCAATTGAGTATTTCTGTTTCGGTGGACCTGATACAGTACCCGATAAATATCTAAACAGAAAAACACATTATCATAATCCATACAATACTAATATTCGGGTTACCAAAGAAGAAGCGGAGAAAACCGGAGAGGTTATGGCCCAGAAGCTGAATAAATCCATAGGACCAGTAGTCGTCCTGATCCCCATGAAAGGATTTTCCGAGAACGGTAGAGAGGGCAATGTACTACATGAACCAGAAACGGATGAGGTATTCGTTAAATCTCTGGAACAACACTTAGATTCCGGAATTAAGATTATCAAAATCCCTGCCAACATAAACGATAAGGAATTCTCTGAGAAAGCAGCTCAAGTTATGCATGAACTTATGTTGGAAGTACAGAAATAGCTTTACATGTTCTTATGGAATGTAAAATAATATAACAATATTTCTAGGAGGTAAATCATGAGTCACGTAATTCCTGAAAAAATGAAAGCCTTAGTTCTATTTGCTAAAGATGATTTTCGTGTTGTGAATGATAAGCCCGTTCCTAAGCCAGGTCATGGTGAGGTTCTGGTAAAAGTAGAAGCTTGTGGCATTTGTGGTACAGATGTTAAGATTGTAACCAAAGGGATGCCTAAAATGCCTCCTTATGGCGAATTTACCCAAGGACATGAGTGGACTGGCACTGTTGTTGCTCTTGGTGAGACAGTTGACGAATTCGCGATTGGAGATAGAGTAGCTATTGAAGCGCACAAGGGTTGCGGTCGCTGTCAGAACTGCATAGAAGGATTATACACAAGTTGTTTGAACTATGCTCAAAAAGGTCAAATAGCTTCTGGTATGACTCGTGACGGCGGTTTTGCAGAATATGCTGTTCATCATATCAATGCTATCTACAAGATTCCTGATAACGTAGACTTTGTACAAGCTACCTATGTGACAACTCTAGGTTGTGCTCTGTGGGCACTCGATACGAGTGGTGGCTATATTGCTGGAGACACAGTTCTCATCACTGGACCAGGTCCAATAGGTCTTTCCATGGTCCAAGCATGCAAATCAGTTGGTGCGGAGAAGATCATACTGGTTGGAACTAAAAACGATAGATTAGAAATAGGTAAGAGTGTTGGTGCAACCCATACTATCAATGTAAATGAAGTAGCAGATCCGTTAGCTGCAGTCATGGAAATCACAGGCGGACGTGGTTGTGAGAGAACCTATGAGTGTGCAGGCAATGATTCTTCCTTTGATCTTTGCCTGAAATCAACCATGCGTGGACATACCATGACTTTAGTTTCTTTCTATAAGCAACCAGTTACTGCTGCTTTTGATTATGCAGTGCTAAACGCTATTAGTATCAAAACTGTCCGTGGAGAAGGCGGAAATAACTGTAAGAGAGCACTATCTCTTATGAGTCAAGGTAAAATAGATACTAGCCGTATCCTAACTCATACCTTCCCATTAGATGAGTTCGCAACAGGTTATGATTACTTCGTCAACAGAAAAGACGGTGCTATGAAGGTAGTTATTATTCCTTAATCAAAATTTTCTTCCTCCGAAAGGTTACTAATCCTCAAATCTTCCGGAGGAAGATTATCACCTTTTCAATAGTATTTTTGTTATAATAAGAAAAAACTACATACTAGGAAACGAAATAGTTTTTCATCCGGCTTCCATGAACCGGTGAAGATATAGATACAAAACGAAGGAGGTTATATAAACACAAATTAAAAAGGGATCAATCAATAGTAATTTATTAAAATCAGGAGGGGAAAAGCATGAAAAAAAGTAAATTTATGATTATCGTACTCACAGTATTATTAGCTATCACAATGTTAGCAGGATGTAGTAGTACACCTGCAGAACAACCAACAGAACCAACAGAACCAACGGAAACACCATTCCCAGAAAAGTCAATGGATTTAACCATTCTCTTTGGTGCAGGTGGTGCAGCTGACGTAATTGGCCGTAAGCTAGCTGATGGAGCTGCAAAAGAGCTTGGAGAACCAATCGTTGCCAATGTTAGAACTGGAGGCGGCGGAGCCGTTGGTTACCAGCATGTTCTTGGACAAAAAGCTGATGGTTATAACCTAGTATGGAATTCAACTTCTATCTGTGTTACCTACCATCAAGGCAATATGCCTGCAGACCAAGATTACAGCGCCTTTAGAGGAGTTGCCAAAATAACGGAAGAAGCAAGTGCGATAGCAGTAAAAGCAGATGCTCCTTGGGCAAACCTAGAAGAGTTTGTTGAATATGCGAAAGCTAATCCTGGTAAAGTTACAGTTGCTAATAGTGGGGTTGGTTCTTTTAATCACTTGACAGCAGCGGCTATTGAAGATGCTCTCGGAGTAGAATTCAAGCATATTCCTCTGGACAGTAAAGAAAGTGTTACTGCGTTACTAGGTGGCAGGGTAGACGCTATGGTTAACATGGCTTTTGATGCTATACCACAGGTACAAGCCGGTGAAATGAGAGCCCTCGGTATAGTGGGAACACAGCGCATTGATGCTATGCCAGATGTCCCAACAATGAAAGAGCAAGGATACGATGTTGATCTCTTAATGTGGAGAGGCATCGCTGTACCCAAAGATACTCCTGACGAGATCGTTCTTAAGTTACAGGATGCTTTCCTAACATCAGCTAATAGCGATGAGTTTAAAGAATTTGCCAAGAAATATTCATTAACTGTAGCTCCAACCACAGGTGCTGAGTTTGATGCATATATGGCTGAACAAGATGAAATGATCGCTAAGCTTATGGACAAAATAGGCCTTAAGAAACAATAGTCTTAAATGAATAAGAGGTGGGCTATTGCCCGCCTCTTATCTAAGCATTTTCTAAGGAGGAATTTTACGATGGAGTATCTGAACTCATTATCAGAAGGGGCATACTCAGAGGGTGTAAGAATAAATCAGTTCGTATTCTGTGCGGGTGCACGTCCTGTAGATTTTCAAACCGGAACTTCAATTCAAGGTGATTTCAGGACTAAAGTTTGCTGTACCCTGGATAATGTGCAAAAAGTTCTCCAACAGGCTAATGCAACCCTAGATAATGTTTTCAGCACTTATGTTTATGTAAGGAATATGGCAGATCGTCCAGTCGTAAATCAAGTTTTTAGAGAGTATTTCAAAGATAATGAATTCCCTAATAGGGTAATAGTTGAGGTATCAAGGCTTTTGGACAACCAAGAGATTGAGATTGTTTGCTCAGCTTACATACCTAAAGTAGGGGAAGAAGTAAGGTGTCTAACTACTCAAAAAGGGCAGATACCCACAGGTCCGTTTAGTCAAGGAATCAAGATAGGTGAATATGTTTTTTGTTCGGGAGTTAGGCCTATAGATTCTACTACTCAGAGGTTAGTTATAGGCGATTTTCGTCAAAGAGTAAGACAATGCTTCGATAACCTTAAGGCTGTTTTAGCAGAAGGCGGAGCAACGATGGACGATGTATTTACAACTATTGTCTATGTCAGAAATATGTCAGATCGCCCTATCGTTAACGAAGTGACAAGAGAATACTTCAGGGAAGGTAACTTCCCTTTAAGGATAATAGTTGAGATTTCACGGCTTAATGAGGATCATGACTTGGAGATAGAATGTGCAGCTTATCTCGGGTCCAAAGAAATCTTAGCTACCCGTAAAGGACAGGTTCCAACTGGACCATTCTCTCAGGGGGTTAAGATTGGCCCATTTGTCTACTGCTCAGGAGTACGTCCTATAGATCCAACCACTCAAAGGCTGGTAGAAGGTGATTTCGAAAGAAGGGTTCGTCAGTGTCTAGATAACCTGGGAGCAATTATGACAGAAGGAGGAGCCGATTTCTCCAATGTATATACAGCTACCGTATACCTTAGAAACATGGTTAATGTGCCTATAGTTAATAAAGTGTTTGCAGAATATTTCAATCAAGATAGGTACCCGATTAGGCATATTGTAGAAGTCAACAGGTTAAATGAAGATCATGATATAGAAATAGCATGTTCAGCCTATCTAAAGTAGAAGAAGTAAGTGTAGTTGTAGATTTAGTTCTCGATTAAGTAATAAGTTATTGTTCAAATGGGAAACCTTATGATGTAGGGAGGTTAAGAATTTGCTTGAATATTTTTCACAAGGGCTAGTCATAGCTCTACAATGGGAAAACATACTGTTTATGTTTATTGGAACGATTCTAGGGTTGGTGTTTGCCTCTATTCCGGGATTGACTTTCAGTACGGCTCTTATTCTTATGATTCCTGTAACCTTTGGACTTGATCCTGTTCCAGCTATTTCTGTTCTGCTAGGAGTATTCGCAGGAGGTATGTCCGGAGGATCGATATCGGCTATTCTTCTTGGTATCCCGGGCACACCCTCTGCTGCAGCTACAGTTATAGATGGTTATGAGATGGCCAAGAAGGGGGAAGCGGGACGAGCACTGGGAATGGCGGTTTACGCTTCTGTTTTCGGTGGAATTTTTAGTTTGCTAGTTCTTATGCTAGTTGCACCTCAATTAGCTAAGGTAGCATTGAAATTTGGACCAGCAGAGATATTTGCATTAGTGATATTTGGCTTATCAACAATTGTGAGTTTAAGTGGAACTTCGCTCAATAAAGGGTTATTGGCAGGAATGTTCGGACTTCTACTTACCACAGTTGGCTTAGACCCTGTTATGGGGTTACAACGGTTTACATTCGGTCAATCATGGCTAATGATTGGGATAGGCATCATGCCGGTCATGATAGGTATGTTCGCCTTACCTGAAATTATTGAGACTTTCCAGAGAGCCAAGAACAATAAAGGTGTTAGTAAGGAACCAACGGATAAACAAGTTGTAAAAGCATCTTTTCCAACCTTAAAGGAAATGAAGAGCACGTTCTTTTTAATGATTAAATCGTCTGCAATTGGGACTGGACTAGGAGCTATACCTGGGACAGGGGGTCCAATAGCATCTTTTCTTGCTTATGACCAGGCCAAGAGGCATAACCCAAAATGCGGAAAAGGTGTAATCGAAGGAGTAGGAGCTCCGGAAGCAGCTAATAATGGGGTTACCGGAGGTGCTATGATTCCACTTCTAACATTAGGAATACCAGGGGATAGCGCAACAGCTATTATGTTAGGAGCTTTCTTGATTCATGGGTTAGCACCTGGACCTCTTTTGTTTCAAAATTATGGAGATCTTGTTTATGCAATATTTATAAGCATTCTGATTATTTATATTATGGTTTTAGTTATTCAATTCTTTGGGATTCGTCTATTTGTTAGAGTACTTGATTTCCCTAAAGTTAACTTGATGATTGTTATTTTAGCAATGACTGTAGTTGGCTCTTTTGCTATCAATCTTAACTTTGGTGATGTATTAATCATGTTTTTCGCAGGGTTGCTCGGGTATTTAATGAAACGATATGGATTCCCGATTACTCCTTTGATTCTAGCTTTAGTACTTGGTTACACCATTGAGAGTAATTTCCGGAAAGCGTTAGTCTACTCTGATGGTAGTCTAGATATATTCGTACAGAGTCCGGTTAGTTTAGTTTTCCTTATACTCGCGCTCATAATGCTTCTGGCGCCTTTAATTAAGCCAATACTAGAAAAGAGAGTCAAAGCAGATAAGGCTTAAGTAGTAGATATTGGACAGAAATCGGTATATCATTATTTGCGGTTGCCTTACGTGCAAAGGAGAGGATATTAAAAATGAAGCAGAATCGAATAATAGCTACTGTTTTATTGGTGATCATTGCTTTTTGGGCTTATCTAACTACCCAACTACCTGAAACGACTATGATTGGAGAACCTGGGCCTAAATTTGTCCCTGCTGTACTATTGGGTATAATGGCCATACTTAGTGTATCTCTATATTTCACTAAAGATTTGCAAAAAGCAGAAGAAACAGAAATAGAAGCAGATGAGATTGAAAAAGAGATAGAGCCACAAGAAGAATTACCTATGAGTGGTGCTTTAAAATTGTTTGGGATATTCTTTGTTGGGATTATTCTCGTTTATCTAGTGGGCTTCACCATAGGACTGATTGTAAGCCTTAGTGCAATGCTCTGGATGATAGGATGGAAACTATTCCCACGTGCAATTTTATTTTCTACAACAGTAACACTAGCAATTTACTTTTTGTTTTCTTGGGCATTAAAAATTCCATTACCCAACGGTAGTCTTTTTTAATACACTAAAAGATGTAATAGGTGCGGTTACAGAAAACTAGGTTACTATAAAACCTTAAAGATAAGTTATAAGTTACCTGAGATAGGAAAATTGTTGAAATAACTTCTTCCCTAATTAGAATTCGGGAGAAGTTATTTTTTTAGTATTTAATTTAAAGCAAAGGAATAATCTTCTACTGTTAAACAAATTTGGTAAATTATAACTAAATGCGAGATGCTTAATCAAACATGAACATAAAATGTTAATTAGTAAAAATATAGAATATGTTTATTGCCTTAAGAATAAAAGAACTAAAAAATAATTTAAAAATAGATATTAACATTTTTAAATATTCTGCTATAATCATTTTATAGAAGTCTCCATCATGAGCCTTACTATACAAAAAGGAGAGGGAATGAATTCAGATGAGGCAAAACCGAATAATAGCTGTAGTGCTATTAGCATTTGTCGTAGTGTGGGGTTACTTAACAACGTATCTACCTGAAACTACTATGATTGAAGAACCAGGACCCAAATTTTTCCCATTTATAATCTTGATTTTGATGGGATTTTTTAGTGTTCTTTTGTTCTTTGATAATGGAAAAAGTGAATCTCCAACTGAGTTGGAGACAGAGAGTTTACCAGAAGAAGGGGTTCGGGAAAATGAAGCTTTCCCAATTAGTAGTGCACTAAAACTCTTCGGCGTTTTCTTTCTCGGAATCTTAATGATTTATTTCTTAGGATTTAATGTCGGGATGATAATTGCTTTAAGTACAATGC
>JAGXFZ010000040.1 GCA_024637055.1 Gracilibacter sp.
TACCTACAGCCCATCTCCTATTGCCGTCCGGTATCACCCCTATGTGATTCGGAATTCTCATATGGTAACTCCTTTAAACTTTTCTAGTTATAACCTAAATTTCACGTCAAATTAAAATTGCCTTCATTTACGGTTAACTTATGAAGAATTTAGGAAATGTCTTCTAAACTGTAACATTTTAATCACCATCTTGCCATAAATTAGATAAATATTGTTGTTAATCAGTGATAATGTCATGGTATAACTCATCAGGAAAAATGTCTTCCCCCTGAGAAAAGAAGCTATAATGGGAGGATGAAATTAGAAATGAGTAAAAAAGAAGCCAGAAAAATAACCATTATCGAAGAATTATAAAGAATTGCATTTGGGAGTATGAAATATGTTTGTGTGAAATTATTACTCAATCATCTCCTCCACCCTCAACCCACTCTTCAACTCAAAAACAAAATGCGCTGGCGAGATAATTTCTATCTTCTCCACCAACGCATTAAATATTTGTTCATCAAATTCTTCAAGAGCTTCCTGTCTACCTTTTATTATCCCAATAATTTCATCTACTCTTATTTTCAAATTATCCTTCAAGATACTTTCCTTATCAACCTCTGTCCTTTTATTTCGAAGTTCCACCAGTTCACCCGAGACCCTCTTGTACTCTTCCCGATAAACTTCATCATCCATTCCGTTATTTGTCTGGAAACGAATCAGCCTTTTCAGTTCAGTTTTCAGTTCTTCAATCTTGTTTTCCAGTGCTTCAATTTTTCTTTCACTCGGCTTATGTAATAGCACCTTCTCAATATTCTCAGCTAGCGTCTTTATGAATCCCTGTCTATTCTCATATAATTGATTGAATACCTTTATGAATGCTGCTTTCAGTACTTCTTCATCAACCGCCTTGGCAGCACATGCTTGCTTTCCTTTTTGTATGTAGGTTTTGCACTGCCATACGAATTTCATCGATGTATTGGTACTATTCCACTGCCTTCTTCTAAATACATTACCACAGTCTCCGCAGAAAACTTTACCGCTGAAGGCATATTTGTTGCTGTATTTTTGTCTGTCACCTTCAATGTTTTTATATTTGCTAGCTCTCCTTTGCTTTTCAGCCTGTACCTTATCAAATATTTCCTTGTATATTATGGCAGGATGGTTTCCCTCAATTAAATATTGTTCAGTCTGACCTTTATTATCTACTCTCTTATGTTTAAGGAAGTCGACTGTTATGGTTTTTTGAAGCAAGGCATTGCCGTAATATTTTTCATTTTCCAGTATACCGCTAATTGTAGAGTCCCACCACTTTGCATTTCCGGTTACTGTCTTGATTCCATCCTTCGTTAATTCTTTTCCAATCGAATTATAGCTTTTTCCTTCAAGGTATGCCATGAATATCCTTCTCACAATCTTAGCTTCGGCTTCATTAATAATAAGCTCGCCTTCTTTGTTTTTATCATATCCAAGAAATCTTTTGGTATTAACTAGAACCCTTCCGCTTTCAAACTGTCTTAATATTCCCCACCTTGTTACATCCGATTGATTTCTGCTACTATCCTGTGCCAGTCCGCTTAGAATTGTCAGTAAAAGCTCACCTGTAGAACCAAGGGTCTCAATATTCTCTGTTTCAAAATATACCGCAATTCCTTTTTCTTTTAACTTCCTGACATAATGTAGGCAGTCTTCAGTATTTCTTGCAAACCTTGAGATGGATTTAGTTATTATCATATCTATCTTTCCTGCCATACAGTCATCAATCATTCTTAGAAACTCAGTCCTCTTTTTTGTACTTGTTCCTGATATGCCATCATCAGCGTAAATATCAACAAGAGTCCAGTCAGTTCTGTTTGTAATATATTGAGTATAAAAATTCACCTGTGATTCAAAGCTCGATTCCTGTTCCTCCTGTGTTGTACTCACCCTGCAATAAGCACAAACTCTCTTCCTTGCCCCTTCAGGTACCCCATTGATTACCTGAACCGGCTTTGCTTCAATTTTAGTTATCTTTTTTACTGCTGCACTATTTGCCATAAAATCCTTCCTTTTAAATATATTCTTTTTGTGGTCACATGATATAATTGCGTTTGCTACTAATCAAGCTAAACCTTGGTATTCCAGTGCTTTGAAGGATTTTTTGTTTTCATTATCTATGGCATTAAACTCCTGCTCAGTAATCAGATTTCCCCTCATCAGCATTTTCAATATATGTAAACTCATCCTATAATTTATATTTGATTCATTAATCATATCTCTATTTTCCTCCTCACAAATTAAAAGGCTCACCTATTGGCAAGCCCCTATTAAAACAGTTGATCTATCTCTTCGTTGATGATCGCCTCATCTTGTCACACCGAAAATTGCACCAGTCACCATCGGGATCAGCCAAATCACCCATACTACAAGACTGAATTTATGGAACTTGACGATTCGAGCTTCATCTTTATTTATTAATACTAAGGTAGCCCAACCAGCATGAAAGAGCATAATCAGTATTGCTGCTAAACCTGTTATTCCATGGAAGTTAAATTGAAACAACCCACCCGCCATGATAGTCATGGCTCCAGTTCCTATTGTATCGCATACTAGTCCACTATAAAACATTCCCACATGCCACCACTTGAGTCTGCCTTGAATTCGTTCACTCCACACACCTATTGTATAAATTATCAAAGCTAGGCTAATAAATATCATTCCCACTAGTCCATAATTAGTCACAATTACAACTCCATTCTTGTTGTCAGTCTGCCTCCACCTTGGTTCTACACAAATGTGGGAGATCTTTCTTTTTGGCAACTGTTTCCATTAACCTTCCCGTTGAAAACAGTGTCGCATTAATGGCTGATGCAGTTGAAAACGTAGCAGCAATGGTAACTAGAAACAATCCAGTAATCCCAAAGGCTTGTTTCCCTGCAATTGCTAAGGCAACTTCTTTTTCTTGAATTAATGTTTCAGCACCAACCAACATTGTGGAACCCAATGCAACCAATATATATATGCCAATAACGGCAATGAACAAGTATTCTAATTTTCTCTATATCTTTCATTATAAAGGTTTCTTTCTGGTTCATTTATAAAGAATGTTAAATCGTTATGTACCAATTGTTTTCTCCCCTATCACCCTAATCTTTTTTAGAATCTTCCACTAAATCATAAAGCTTATCTTTATATCTATTTATTCTTCCATCAATTGGCTTTTGGGCAGATACTGGTATTAAATTAAATAGACAGCTCCTTTCGAATTACTCCCATAAAGAGCAAAACGGGATGAGCAAGCCTGGTGTCTTTCGGGTATGTGAGAATAACCGGACAATCAAGTCCAATTGACGCTGACTGTAAAAAGCCTTTCTCTAACTCCCAACGAATGAGGTTTTTGGGTAAAATACTACACCCAAAGCCTCCTAAAAGAGCCGTTCTGATTCCTTCAAGAGACTCAATGGAAATCGGTAAATTGGTATGTTTCAGGGATTCCGGCAATAAAAGTTTGTAATCTTCACCAAAGGATGACATATCTGGTGGAAACAGAAATGGAGCGTACTTTTCAAGGTTACTGGCAATATCAGAAGATAGCGACCCTGGTGCTACAAAACAGAGTTCTTCCATGCACAGGGGTTCTAGGGTAAGAGGCACATTCTCTTTTGGTTCCCCGCAGAAAAAAGCCAAGTCCGTTTTTCCGTCGGCTAGGAGGCTGGTTAAACGTTCTTGTGGCTGAGTGATGAGACGTAGCTGGAAGTTTGGATACCGGCGATGAAACTCACCAAGAAAAGACGGCAAAAAGTATTTGCTTAAATAATCATCTGCGGCAATGGTTACTGTACCACTTTCCAAATCACGTAAATCCTGGATCACACGAGTAGCCTGGTCTAGTTTATGAAGAATATCATTCGCATAGGTTAGAAGTCTGCGTCCGGGGTCTGTCATAGAAATGTTATTACCCATACGCACAAAAAGCGTCAGTCCTATTTCATTCTCTAACGAAGAAACTTGACGCGAAACAGCAGGTTGGCTAAGAAAAAGTTCTTTCGCTGCCCCGGAAAAACTACGCAGCCGGGCGACTTCTCGAAAAGCTCTTAATTGCTGAATATCCAACAGATTATACCTCCCTTGCATAACATCTATAAAAACAATGCATGACTATTATAATGTAATGTATGGTAACATATCAAATAAGCGGGGAGGCATTAAATTGTTAAAACCAAGCAATAATGTCCGATTGACCAACTACTCTCCTGGCTCTGGCTGAGCTTGTAAAATAGGTCCGGGAGACCTAAGTGAACTCCTCAAGTATCTTCCTAACGACCGTCCACAGGAGTTGTTAACTGGAATGGAGGATGATGCAGCAGCTTTTCGTGTCACTAGCGATTTAGCGGTTGTACAGACTGTAGATTTCATTACACCAATTATTAATGATCCACATACGTTTGGTGCTATTGCTGCGGCTAATGCCCTTAGTGACATTTATGCCTTGGGAGCTACCCCTATCTTCGCTCTAAATATTGTTAGTTTTCCGATCAAAAGCATGCCGATGGAAATACTGGGGGCTATTCTTGCTGGGGGAGCTGAGAAGGTACGGGAGGCCGGTATATCCATTGTCGGTGGGCACTCTGTGGATGATACTATTCCAAAGTACGGTTTGTCTGTCACAGGATTAGTGCATCCGGAGAAGTTAATACGTAAACATGGTACACAAGTTGGAGACGTCCTTATACTGACCAAACCTCTGGGAACAGGAATTCTAGCAACTGGTTTAGATGTTGGAATTGCTGGTGATGAAGTTGAAGAAGTGATGATACGGGTTATGCTCGAACTCAATAAAGATGCAGCGCAAGTAATGTCGTTATTTGATGTCCATGCTTGTACGGATGTTTCCGGATTTGGACTTCTGGGTCACTTACGTGAGATGCTAGGCTCCGACTTGACAGCCGTCCTTAATTATGAACAAATTCCTATTTTGCCGCAAGTCTGGGGATGTTCTTAAGTATGGTGGAATCTCCTCGGGAACACATTCCAACGCTCTCTACTTACGAGATGAAGTAAGTTGGGATAAGTCACTGACACCCCAACAACAGTTTGTTTTATTTGATGCCCAAACCTCAGGTGGTCTTCTCATGGCTACTCCTGAAGATGTAGCCTCAGCGTTGGTGGCTAAGCTACAGGAAGTTGGAACTTTGGCATCGGCTGTCATCGGTCGAGTTGAAAATCGGGAAGGTGTTGGAATAAAAATAAAACCTTAGCTCAGAATACCAAGTGATATTTTACCGCCCTGAGAAAGAATAAGTATAAAGGAGGGTAATTTAATGCCAAAAGTAGGAATTATACGTTGTCAACAGACAGAGGATTTATGTCCGGGAAACACAGACTTTAAAGTTGCAAGTGAAGGTAAACTGGGATTCGCCGAAACAGGTCCTGTCGAAGTGATCGGTTTTGTATCTTGTGGTGGATGTCCTGGCAAGAGAGCGGTGGCAAGGGCGAAACTAATGATTGATAGAGGTGCCGAAATTATTACGTTTGCCTCATGTATGAGCAAAGGAAATCCTATTGGTTTCCCCTGTCCTCATTTTGAAACCATCAAAGCAGCGGTCGCAAAAAAGGTCCGTCCAGAAGTCCAATTAATTACTTGGACACACTAAGTGTGCTAATACGAGTGAGAAAGCCAAGGGCCACTTTATGTAGTGGATTCTTATTTTAAAAATGGAGGGATCGAGTATGAAACTTGGAATTATTCTGGAAACAAAAGAGTTTGAAAAAGCCTGGAATGCCTTAGATTTGCAAACACGTCATTAAAGAATGGCCATGAAGTTAAGGCGTTCCTGATGGGGGAAGCAGTAGAATGTGAGAATCTTACTCACGAGAAGTTTGATGTCACTGGACAGATTAAGGTATATTCAGAAGCCGGTGGAGAAATACTGGCGTGCGGAACTTGTCTTAAGTCACGTAATCTTGACGGCACTGATGTTTGTCCCATTTCAACGATGGTTGACTGTCTTGAAATGGTTGTGTGGGCGGATAAGGTAGTGACTTTTTAGTAGAATGCAATAATTGGCTTAATCATCTTTGGATTTCTCTGGTTGATGCTTTTCAAGCTTGAATTCATGTTTATCAAAACCTGGTTAAGCCAGCCACTTGATGTAACTAAATTAAATTTCGTCTGGCTACTTGACGTTTTTGCATTTGGTTTAGTGAATTTAACCGGAACAGGATTAGCTTCCATGGCAAGCAACCGAGGAATAGCATCAATAGCAGCTTTCGCATCCTTGTTAGCGTTAAGTATGGGTTCTTTCATACTGGTAATTAAACTTGCTTATTTGATCTACCTCCAGATAAAATCCAGCAAATTACCGGATAACGCGGTACATCCCGCTTTTTTCTTAGTCGTGCCGATTACTTGTTTGTTTGGAATCAGTTATTACAGAATCATGCTATACCTGCAAACGTGGTTTTCGTTCGATGTTAAAGTATCATCATTCTTTTTCATCACATTCTCTTACGTCATAACGGTTGGTTGGGCTATATTTACAGTATATTTGCTCAGTGGTTACTATAAGAATTATTTTTATAAAAGCGAATATTCCCCAACTCAGTGGGCTATGGTTTGAGTGTTAGTTGGCTCCCAAGTTTTGGGGGTTTATGTACACGGGAATTATTTCCCAAGTGTAATACTTTCGATTGTGAACTATGCAAGTATAGTATTGGCATCAATTATTTATATCTTTGTATTCGGCAAATTTTATCAAGCAAATAAGAAAGTTATTACAATTAAAAATTCTGCTCACAAATTGTAAGGGTACTCTTGATACAATCATCACCGATCGCTCCGGAAGTTGCGGAAGCAATCAAGCCCTTTTTAACAGATTATTACGGTAACCCGTCAACGAATCACTGGGCGGGAAAACCAGCTAAAGAGGCCTATGAAAGGGCGAGACAGCAGGTGGCTACCCTGCTTGACTGTGATCTGGATGAAGTTATTTTAACAAGCGGCGGTAGCGAGTCTAATAACCACGCCTTAAAAGGAGTTTTCTTTGCTCTCAAAGAGCAAGGCAACCATATTATTACGACGCAGATTGAACATCCGGCTATTCTCAATCCGTGTAAATTCTTAGAGAAGCTTGGAGCGGAAGTCACCTATTTAGGAGTTGACCAGTATGGCCAGGTTTCACCAGCTGACATGCCAACTTCCAATTATCCTACTGATGTGTTTCGTAAGTATATATCAGCCCATAAGCTTCGCCATACAGCGGCTACTTTAATGTACAAATACGGGCGGGTAGATTTACGCTCGCTTCAACAAATTTTAGGGCATGAGAGCGTGGCCACCACTGAGATATATACTCATATCGATGAGCATCAACTTCAATCAGCCGTAAATTCAAA
>JAGXFZ010000041.1 GCA_024637055.1 Gracilibacter sp.
GATAATATATTTAACACGTGATTAACTGATTAGGTTGGGTACATAGGAATGTGATTACAGTTTTATTCACCAATTATTTTTAATTTATCCAATATGCGGTGTAGCGATTCACAGTCGGGACATCCATTACCAGAACCGCCATCTTTGCAAGTTTCGAGACAGTGGTTTATTGACTTCTTCAATATTTCTATTTCCTTTTCTGACAAGGATATGTTAACCATGATCTACCTCCTATAGTAATAATTTGTTGTCTATATTATTGCATTGAGTTATGACAACTATACTTTGGATTTAAGCTATCTGTAGATTATTCTATCACACATTATTTTTAGATGATATATATCTTTCCGCCATGATTCCAGCAACAGCACCATCAGAGGCTGCAGTTACAACCTGACGTATTAGCTTAGTTCTTATATCACCTGCCACAAAGACTCCTTCGACATTTGTTTGTGTATCTTCAGAAGCTATAATATATCCCCATTCATCAATTTCAACCTGTCCTTTATATAGGTCGGATTTTGGTTGGATACCTATATAGACAAATGCTCCGTCTGTGGCTACTTCTTTAAGCTCTTTTGTCTTTAAGTTTTCAATAACTACACTAGTCAACGAATGCCCTTGGCCATTAACTTTTCGGACCTCTGAATCCCAGATAACATCGATTTTTTTATTCTTAGATGCCTCTTCTTGAGCAGTCTTTGAAGCCTGGAAGTGATCAAACTGGTGAATTATTGTGACATGGGAAGCCCATCTTGTTAAAAATACTGCCTCTTCTACAGCTGCGTTTCCTCCGCCAACTACTACGACCTTTCTATCCTCATACATTGAACCGTCACAGGTTGCACAGTAGTGAACTCCGCGGCCTTTAAACTCATCTGCCCCTTCAGCTGGGAGGGCCCTCGGTTCCGCGCCAGATGCGATTATTACAGCCTTTGCATAGTATTTTGTATCTTCAGTCTTAACATATTTTAAATCACCTTGAAGCCTGGCTTCAGATATCTCCTTCAAGTCATCTATTTTTGCTCCAAAGGATAAAGCTTGTTCTCTCATGTTGTTAATGAGATCTTTACCTCTTACAACTCCCGAAGTTCCTGGATAATTTGCTACATGGTATGTTGAAGCTGTCTGGCCACCAGGGACGCTTTCATCCAGAATTACCGTATTAAGCTTTGCCCGTGACGCATAAATTCCTGCAGAAAGTCCGGAAGCACCTGCACCCATAATGATTAGATCACAGTCAACCTTTTTCATGGGTTGGGTAGGTATTACATCTCCTAATATCTCTTCAATAGCCTTTCTAACCTGGGGTTTGTTCATAAATCCATTTAGCCTAGTACCTACTTCATTACCGTCCTTAAAGAATAATACTGTTGGACTGCTACTTACGTTAAGGCTTTTAGCAAATTCTCTGTTCTCCTGCCTTAGCATTTTGATGAACTTTATATACTCCCCGTATTTCTCTGCCATTTTCTCATATATTGGGGCGAGCACCTCACATGGGGCACAATCTTCTGAATAGAAATCAACGATTACAGGCATTTTGCTATTTAGTACTTCTTGTTCAAACTTATCTGCATTTATAGATATAATTCTGTCGCTCACTTAATTTTTCATCCTTTCTTAGTTTGTATTTTTCTTAGGAAAATATGGACATTGGCTTTTTATACAGTCTTTATTATCTTTAAACTGTTTGCAAAGATATATTGACTTATTTAAGTCTTTAAACACATCTATCTTTTCTTTGGCGCTCTCAAGGGACAATATTGTTTCTCTCTTACAGCACCTTGGGCCACCGTACTGGCTTATATTAAGAAGTGCCTGGGCAGTGATTTGATTAGCATTTCCTCTGATCTCTTTGGACATAGGACTTACTTCATTAATTATTGAATAGGCAGCACCCACACCTATTGCAGCACCACATGCCCCATGGGTACCACAATAGCCACCCTTCGTATCCTTGCCTCTCTTAATTGCTTCCCTAATATTTAAGGGATTTTTATTTCCAATAGCGTTTTGATATGCTGTTACTAGTATTGCGGGAACAATACTGTGGTATTCGGGACCATGAATATTAAGATCGGGTATCTCAAAAATATTATTGGCAAGTTCAATAGGATCCTTGATATCAGTAGCTACACAGATATCTTCAACCTGTTCTAATATATCATTTCCGTGACATTTATCGCAGACATAATGGCCGCTTTCGCAAGTCACATATGTTTCTTCTTCCAGGCCACAGTAGTAGCAGTTGGCCTTTACTGATTTTTGAGTATTGTATACAAGCTCTTTGCCACATATTATACATCCTGAAGTAAACTTTTCCTCGTCTCCCGCCATGCTTTTGATATCATCTATATAGTGATTTACACCAATTTCAATTAGCTCCTGTATGGGCCTGCAGTCTGGTGACAAGATACTTCCATTCTTATTTAGAGCTACAACCCCGCAGCCTCCGCCGCATATCACGTTATACTGACATTCTTTACAGTTATCTATAGTTAAGACATTTCTCTGCTGCCATTCACTTACAGACTTATTATTTAGACTTACCTCGGGATAGAAAGTCCCAAGCTTTAGTTCTTCTCTGCCACAGCTTGCGGTACATCCGTATATGTCCCCTTTATGGTCAAATACCCATTCAGTCTTGGCAGCAGGGCATGTATCAAAACTTGCCATATATAATTCTCCAGTGTCCACAAGATGTCTTATGCCTTTAAAGTCTGGCCTATGAAATTTTTGCAGTATGGGGTATTCCTTACTGAGCTTTGAATAATCTGCCCATAGTTCTACCTGTGTCATAAGATGCTGAGGTTTAGCGTAACACTCAAATAGTTCATAGTTTCTTCCTATGTGGGTTTTGAATAATCCTTGGTCTAAATCCAGCCATCCCTTATCATCAAGGAATTCAGCTAAGTTTACAATGTCCAGCATATTTTCCCTATCCACGACTGCCCTAAGATTTATTGGGATATTGTTCTCAACCAACTTTTCCATTCCGGAGATTATTCTGTCAAATGTACCTTTGTGATTTGCAGTGCCCCTTCGTTGGTCGTGTATTTCCCTAACACCATCTAGAGTTACCTGGATCTCTTTAATCTTCGCTTCTTTCAAGATATCAACATAATCTATCAGGTCAAAGCCGTTGGTTACAGCGGCAATCTCATAATCATGTTCAATACATTTATCGATAATATATTGTATAATCTTCCTCTGGGCTGGAGAATTCACAAGAGGCTCTCCTCCAAAAAGGGTTATAAAAGGTTTAAGTTTTCTTTCAGTAAAATTGGTATTTGCGTAAATAAAGAAAGCATCCACAACTTCCTTCGTTATTATTCCGGCTTTTCCTGAGATACCATGTTCATAGCAGTAGGTACAAGCAAGGTTACACCCATAGGTTGGAATTAATAAGAGCTGTACTAGGGAGTTTTCTTATTCTTCCATAAAATTAGCTAATTGCCGTTTGACTGACCTATCTTCATCTGCTTTGTCTTCAAATAAATAGCCTCTTTCAAATAGATGATTGATAAATCCCTTATTGTGTTTATCAATAGTTCCAGTCTGCTGTATATTGTTTAATTGGTCGTATTCCTCTTTTTCTAGAATATCAAAGTTTCCCGATAAAGGATTTAGTATCGCATATTCAACAGGAAACGTATTGTCTATTTTAACAACAATATTGTTTTTACTATAATACATATCTTTCCCCCAAGATTTATATAGGCGGCTATTAGCCGCCTAATCTAGCCGCCTATATATTAGTCGTGACACCCTTCAACTACCTTCGATGATTTTGCACAACACTGGGCAGTCTTGATATCCGAACAACAAGAACTTTTATAGTTCTTATTTGTTACCTTTCTCATTTCTAATCACCTCCTTAACCTGCTTTGTATGCTCTTATCGTTAAACTTATAAAGGCATATCCATTTTTTAAGTATTCTCTCCTTTTGAGAATCTCAACCACTTTAAAACCAGCATTTTTTATGCTATTTAAATATTCTTCTTCAGTTACGGCGCCTCCAAAGCAGGCAGCCCACTGAACTGGATCGTTTTTAATTGATTCAGGCAGAGGAGACTTTGTCACAGCATCGGATACGACAAATTTCCCTTCATCTTTTAAAACCCTGTAGATTTCCCTATAGACCCTTGATTTATCTTGAGCATGGTTTATTACACAATTACTCATGACAGCGTTAAAACTTTCATTCTCAAATGGTAGGTTCTCAATACCACCAACAATGAAATTTATATTTGTTGTATTATGTTTTTTTGCATTTTCCTCTGCTACACGCAACATCTTCGGTGTAATATCAAGACCGACGATCGTACCAGAATCTCCAACTAATTTCGCTGCTTCTATACTCTCTAGGCCTTTTCCACAGCCTAGATCCAGTATTTTATCCCCATACCTCAGTTCTAGAAAACTTAAGTTGTTTCCGCAGCTTAGGTTACTCTCCAACTCGCTCTGCTTATCATATCGTAATTCAATTCTACTATTTACTTCAGTCCTATCTTGCATTCCTGTATATACCCCCTATGGGTATATACTACTAGTTTTTAAAAATATAGTCAATAACATAACTTATTGATTCTTTTATCCTTCAAGTTAATTTCCTGTCATAACAGTTTGGCGCATAAGGCAAAAAAAATCTGCCTTATGATTTGATATGCATAAGCAGATTACTTCTCGCTGTTGACGTCTTCCACGGTTAGTCGTTCACTCGTACGTCGCAGCAATCTCTTTAACCATTTGCTCGAAGTCATTTAACTCATATACGAACTTGTTTATTACTTCCTCATCAAACTGGGTGCCGGTTCCCTGTAGGAGTTGGTTTCTTGCATCTTCAAAGTTAAGCTTTGAACGATAGTGTCTATCGGATATCATGGCATCGAAAGCATCAGCAACTGCTATGATTCTTGCCATAAAAGGTATATCCTCTTTCTTTAAGCCTTCCGGATATCCCATACCATCAACACGTTCATGATGACACTTAACAATCGGTACCACCTCTTTAAACATGGATACTGCCGAAAGGATATGAGCACCTTTCAGGGGATGTTTCTTAATCTCCTCGTATTCCTTTTCATCCAGTTGGGCTGACTTGAATAAGATGTCGTCGGAAGTTCCGACCTTTCCAACGTCATGGAATAATCCGCTTATTCGTAGGAGTTCCAGTTCATCTTGTCTTAGATCAAAAGCCTTACCTATCTTCACTGAAAAATAAGCTACTCTTTCCGAATGACCGCGAGTATATATATCTTTAGCATCAACGACTAAGCGTAAGGCTTCTATGGTGTCCATATACCTTTCTCGTAATTGCTCGTAGGTTATATGAAGTTCATCATTTTTGATGTTTACTAGGGAATGTAAAAAGGCATTACTAATCGAGGAAGCTGCTTGCCCAGCATAAATCTCAAGCAGTTTAACACCATCTTTAATATCGTCTCCCTCTACATAGATGACTCCAATATCCTGTTGTGATTCATTCATAAGGGGAATGATGACTTCATGTTCAAGACTAATAGCTTTCTTGTTCACTCTAGCGCTACCGATATGCTCCATAAGGTTGGGATCAAGCATTTCCATAAAATCTTCTATTTCTGTTCTATATTTGCCGATTCCCTTATAAATACTGTTGTTACCTACGCTTATTCTGGTTATATCATCAACGAGAATAAAAGCGTTTGTACTGTTAATAAGTGGCAAGATCTCGGATAAGATATCTTCCAGAATGTTGTCAATCGGTTGCAATTGATATATCTTAGGTACAGCCTGCAAAATCTTGTTAAGACCTTCCTGGAATTTTCTAATTGTCCTCACTTGAGAGATTGATTTAATCCCTGATTCGACGAGTAAAAGTAGTTGATCTAACCTATCGCCTTTTTCGCAGTATCCTTGAATATCAAGCGCCTTGATAGTTTCTAGAGGAGGAGCAAGGTCCTTATGGCCGGTTAGGAGCAATATATACAAATCTGAGTTGAACTCCCTGATTTTCTCCACTACTTTGTCTCCATGTATGGGATACATTAAAAAATCAAGTATCAATAAATCGAATTTTTCGTTGCGAATTCTTTCAATGGCGTCTAACGGATCAGTAAGACCTGTCATATGGTAGCCACTTCTTTTAAATACTACAGATAATGAATCAACGATACCTGGTTCATCATCTACTATCAATATTTTGTACTCCGTAGAAATACTTAATTTTGATCTTCTCATTTTGACTCCTCCTGTTGCGTTTCACAATTGATGCATGGGATGGTTATGTAGAACGTTGTTCCTATGCCTTCCGTTGATTCAAATTTTATGTTTCCTAGAAATCGCCCTCTAATTGTAGAATACGACATATAAAGGCCAAGTCCTGTTCCATGTTTACCTTTTGTGGTTAACATTTCTTTAAATAGCTTTTTTTGAACTTCTTCAGGCATACCCTTACCTTTGTCACGAAGGGTAAACTCTACCTCATTACCAGTCTTAATTATTTTGAAATAAACTTCGCCGTGTTCTCCTTCGTAAGCGTGAAGAGCATTCAGAATAATATTGTCAAATACCTGGACAAGTCCGTTTAACTCGCCTTTTATTTCTGTGTTCATATCGATATTAAAATCTGTTTTCAACAAGCAATGATATTTTTTTAGTTCGTGCTTCATAAGCACATCTATTCGTTTAACTAGTTCCTCAATAGTGAATTTATCATATTTCGAATAATTCATCTGGACAGCTTGGCCTTTAACAGCACCTATAAGATCTGTCATATAGGAACAATAAGGTTTCATCTTATCAAGCCACTCTAACATTTCCGCTGCGATCTCGTTGTGGTCTTCATTAGTCACGTTCTTATCCTCGATAGAGTCCTTATATTCATTAGTTAAATCCTTAAGAGCCTCTATTCCTCCGGCTAAAGACATAATAGGCGTATTAAGGTTATGGGCAATACCTCCGATCATCTGTCCTAAGGATACCATTCTTTCTTGTTCCATCAATATTTCTTGATTGCGCTGAATTATCTCGATATTTCTTTTGTGTTCTGAAACATCTTTAAACAGGATAATAGTCCCAAGCAGACTCTGATTGGACAATATAGGAGTAATCTCTATAATAAAATGCTTGTCAAAATCTTTACCGATGATATGTTCTTCAAAGGAAGTGGTGGTTTGTTTCTCTAGTGCTCCTTTTATTAGGCTTATTATTTTTTTCTTATCCGTTTGAAGTTCGATATTAGATAGAATATCGATTACATTATCTTTTCTCCGGATACGCATGATACC
>JAGXFZ010000042.1 GCA_024637055.1 Gracilibacter sp.
ATCTGTTATATTGCGAAGTTCCCTTACTTTCCTTATTATATCTTTAGGATTATCGATTCCGGGGATCCGGGAATGATAGATAACCTTTTCCCCCTTTTTCACTTCTAACTGCTTTCTCATTCGTCTACTTACTGTATTAGGTTCAAGAACCATGGGAAGACCGCCCACTCCTCCTTGTCCAAAATGCAGTTCGATCGCATCGGCCTGTTGAAGGGTCTCAGGCTTCTTGCCCCAATGTCCTCTGGTATACTGCTGAATGACTTTGTCTGCAAGTTGCCTTTCTTTAGGAAGAAACCCACTTTGTCCAGAGTTAAAAGCCGTTCCTGCCAAAGATGATCCTTTCGCAAGTGACAATCTAAATTGTTCACTTAAAGCATAGCCATAAGCCATTCCTGCAATAATAAGCGGCGTCTTAAGAAATAAAGGCTTTTTAGCCTTTCTACCTATTATGGTTGAAGTATCGATCGAACTACCTAGAGTAGGCATGTTATCTTTCTGCGCAAAAGGTAATAGCAAGCTTTGCACGGAGGGATATTTTTTCGAGCTACCTAGAGGTCGCTCTATTATCTGCCCTGATTCCGATCTCAAGTTGAGTTCCACGATATTCTGTAAGCCAATTCGACTGTTGGCAGAAGCAAACTCCCACAGGTTCTCACCATATTCATCGGTCATGATTGCTTTTATGGACTTATCTGAAATACGATTGATTATTGATCTTCCTATGTATTTTGTAGCTGAAATACTGCCAAGTAAGGCAGATGCACCATAAAATAGATATTTATATTTGTCTGATTTTTTCATCACAACACCGCCAAGAATTACGTAAACTTTTTCAACTGAAGTTTTAGTATTTACCATAATTTTATTCTTAATAAAATTATTTTTGAAAGTGCGTAATATTTCCTAGACTTAAACAGTCTATATAATATATACATTGTTATATCAAAAAAAAATTATTTACATGTAACATATTCCTATTAAATATTGACTAATAAATAGTGAGAGTAATCAGCAACCGTTAATGGGGGAATTGTCTTGAATAAAATTATTTTCTATCTTGTAGCCATATGTAGTTTACTGTTTATTACTGCTTGTAGTGTTATTATGTTTCCTGTAGGAGATAGTGCTATTGTGAATGAGATCCCTGCAATTATTAGCCAAAGCAGTAAGATTAAAGAGCTTTACTATGAAGAAGAACCTGATGCAACAGTTTATTCCGGAGGTGTTAAAATAGAAAGTCTCTCTAAGGTATGGTTGAAAGACAGTGTACTTAAAACGGAGGACGAGATTAGTTTTTATAAAGATGATGAACTTCTCTATGCCGAGACTGTGGGTCAATTGTATGATTATGACACTCTCGACCACAGAAGTTATTACATCGGACCCTATCCTGAACAAGCGAATCTACACACCTCAAATTTTTATGAAAATATTGGGCTGCCGAGAGATCAGACTATTCTTTGGTATTCAGATAGGGTAATACTCGATTTAAATACCGTAAAAGAAGACATCCATAATGAAGAAGAATGTCTCATAGCAGAAATACTAAAAAATAACTCTGGAAGTACTGAGGTGTGGATTAGTAAAGTTTCAGGACTTCCTGTAAAAATCGTCAATAATTATAACGGTAATACTTCAGTAAGAGAATACCATGACTTTAAAATAGGCGAAGGCGCCGTTCCTGATTCCGACCTGTTAATTTCACCTGATGCCATCATATTTTAGGAAATGGTTCGTATAAAAAAGTGTCATCGATCAAATTTGTAATATGATCGATGACATTTAAATATGCCACGAATGAAGCATATGCACGAATGAAACAATTAATGCTATTGTAACTATTTCTCTTCACTGTAAATGAACTTGTTAATCCTGGCAGCAATATATAGGAAAGGAGTATCACTTATTGAAACTGCAAGTTTCAGTATATAAGTTGAAATCGCTATACCCAAAACAACTTCTGTCTCAAAAACTCCATAAAAGGCGATAGTAACAAAGATAACTGTATCTAAACCCTGACTAACAAGCGTACTAATATTATTTCTCAACCATAGATACCGTGGAAACCTCTTCTTCCAAAAAGCAAAAGCCCATGTATCATGCAGTTGGGAGATAAGATAAGCTGTTAGGCTTGCTACTATAACTCTGGGGAAAAGTTCAAACATAGTTTGTAAATTTCCCATCATGAAATCAGATGTGTGAGGTGAATATCTAATTACGATTTGCATAATAATCATAACTGTTATATTAGCAAGAAATCCAATAAAAACACCTTTTCGTGCATCACGAATACCATGCTTTTCAGAAAGAATATCTGTAGCCAAGAAGCTCGTTCCATATATCACATTTCCGAGAGTGGCAACCATTCCAAACATGGCTACGGTGACTGTAACCTGAATATTAGCAATAACCGTAGCTAATACAATCCAAACATATAATCCTGTTTTACCAAATATCTTATAGAATACAAGCAGTAAGCTAAAACAGATGATTATTTCACTAATAAAAAGTAACTCATTATTCATTCTCTAACTCCTCATGTTAGGTATTTATTGCAGCTAAATTTGTTAATATTTCTTGATATGATCTAGGAGGATCAGTATTAAACTCCATTTCTTTTCCCGTTGTAGGATGGATGAACTTTAAATTCTCAGCATGTAAGATTTGCCCCTTGATATTGAAGGGGTTATTTTTGGGTCCATAAAGAGGATCACCGAGAACAGGATGTTTAAGATAAGCCATATGAACACGAATCTGATGAGTTCTTCCAGTCTCTAAAACTGCGCGAATCTCAGTGAACTGTATAAACCTCTGGAGCACGTAATAATGGGTGATAGCCTCTTTGGAGTTTTGAAATACTACAGCCATCTTTTTCCTATCTCTAGGATCCCTACCTATAGATGCATCGATTGTCCCCGAGGGTTCGCTGAGAACGCCGTGGACAATTGCTCGGTATCTCCTATGAGCGGTATGCTCCTTAATCTGAAGGGCTAAACTATTATGAGAAATATTGTTTTTTGCTACAATCAGGAGACCTGAAGTATCTTTATCTATCCTATGTACTATACCTGGTCTGATTACTCCGTTGATACTGGAAAGGTTTCGACAATGGTAGAGAAGGGCGTTGACCATTGTTCCACTCCAGGACCCTGGAGCAGGATGGACTACCATTCCTTGAGGTTTATTAACAACTAGGAGATCATCGTCTTCATAGACTATTTCAAGATCAAGGTTCTCCGCTTCAACATTTAGTTCTTTAGGTTCAGGATAGTTAATTTCAATGATATCTTCTTCTTGAACTTTATAATTAGATTTTTTTGACTGTCCATTAACCAGAACTCTGTCCTCAGTTATTAAATTCTGAATAAAGCCCCTGCTTTTCTCTGTTTTGTCTACTAAAGCAACATCTAAACGCATACCTATCGGGACTTCTATCTTTGACCACTCTTCATAAATAATCTCATCTACAAGGTGTTCTTTCATCTAAATATAATCAACCCTTCTTTTTGCTTATTATCTTTCGTACTTTTCATATTATCCCACATCAACTCATGCCTGATTCAGGTTGCCTATATATAAACCAAATCAACAGGAAACTCCCGATTACTACTGCACTATCGGCGACATTAAATATATACGACCATAATTCCGGCAATGCTCTAAAATCTATGAAATCAATTACTTTGCCGATAAAAATCCTATCATATAGATTTCCTAAGGCACCGCCTCCAATTAAACCCATACAGATTCGAATAGCTTTTTCCTCCTTAGGAATCTTGTTGAGGAAAAATAATATAACTCCCAAAACTATAAGGGATGTTATAACGAAAAACCATGTTTTCCCTGCCAGCATTCCGAAAGCAGCACCAGGATTCAAGATGTAAGTAAAATGCAAAAACCCTGGAATCAATTCCACGCTTTCTCCTATTTGTAAATTATTTTGAATTATTATCTTACTTACCCTGTCCAATATAACAATTAAACCTAGTGTAATCCATATATGCAAAGCCTAGCCTCCTCAATAACTTATAATTTCAATACTTTTCCACAAATCATATAGCTGTAGCGTAGTAAATAGCGACAAGCGGAGCACAGACAGCCAAACACCCCAATGCTATCTAAGCTACACCGTAGCGTACACGACAAGCGGAGCACGGATGCGGAGCGCGGCAGTTTGCGACAGGAGGTCGCAATTGCCGAAAAGTGTATGCTACGGTGTAGCTCTCACTTGCATTAATTGACCTATTGCCGAAAAGCATTTACTACGCTGCGGCTCTTTAATTTACAGTAATAATGAATTGAATTAAAGTTAGTCCTCAATAAGAACTGTCGCCATATCCCCATTTTTCAAACCAAATGCATTTGCCTCATCTGTATCAATATGAAAATCCAGAGTAAATGAAGGGTTTACTCGCACTAATACATTGTGATAGACACCACCACGGGGCCCATCCACCAAGACTTTAACAATGTCCTTATCTCTAAGTCCATAATGCTCTGCATTCTCCTCACTAGCATGGATATGACGCATAGCAATAATAACGCCTCTGTCAAGATGTATTGACCTATCGCCTGCAGATATCTCAATCCCTGGTGTATCTTCGAGGTTACCAGAATCCCTTACAGAAAGCTTCAATCCCAGCTTAATGGCATCGGTAAAGGCCATTTCTATTTGTGATTCTTCTCGTGCAGGTCCAAGAATTCTTACGTTCTCAATACTTCCCTTAGGTCCAGTAAGCGTAACTGTCTCTTCACAGGCAAATTGACCGGGTTGGCTAAGATCTTTTTTCTTAGTAAGACCCTTCTCGCCAAAGAGCAGTTCCACATCTTTTTTAGACAGATGAAGATGTCTGTTAGAAACTCCAACTTGAATTTGTAAAGTACGCATAAAATACACTCCTTTAATTATTATTTTATCCTCATCTGGCTCCTCAATTTATCTATTTCTACTTTTCTATTTGCATATTATCTGCCCATCTTCCAAAATGGGGGTTATCTGCAGAATATTTGATTGTGAACAATACTTAACGTCTTTTTCATAGCCGATTGATTGAAGCAACCTGCCATGTTCAGTCATCTTTAGTGCTTCCTCAAGATTACTCTTTGATATATTATACAACATCTGTGCAGCTCTCCCAAGGTCATTAACCTCGATATCTTTTCCAAGCATATCGACTAGCATTCCAGCACAAAGAGTATCAGGTATATCGAAACGATCCTCACTACCTGCACATATTATAACAATCCCGTTTACTTCCGAGTTGTCTTTTATATATCGATCAATAGCATCTACTATACTATCAGCATTTAGAAAAGATGCAATCCACACCTTCTGCGCCTTTGCAACGGCGTGTATTGCTCGAGTCCCATTAGTTGTGGTCATAACAATAGTCTTACCCTTGACTTTTTCTGTAATATAGTCAAAAGGTGAGTTCCCTACATCAAACCCTTCTATAGGTAGAGCACGTCTTTCCCCGCCTAATAAGCACCATGGTTGATTTATCCTTTTCTCTAATGCTTCCTCTGTTGTTAGAACGGGTATAATCGCTTGGCACCCATTACTAAAAGCAGTTACCATGGTACTGGTGGCCCTGAAAACATCAATCACAATAGCAATTTTATTCCTCAGATCTGGCATCCATGGAGATCCCGCACTAGGTAAAACATCAATAAGCAAAAGCTTCACCTCCTAGGATATTCATTACTATAATATGTCGAAAAAAGCTTAGTTTGTCAAGCAAATAAGTCCGTACCTCTTCAGGTTACGGACTTATTCACAAATAACTACTTATGAAAAATTATATTTCAGAGGCCAGCTTATCTAGCTCATATCCTACCTGTTGGACACTTTCAACAATAGCAGTGATATCTTGGGTAGCGTTAGCTTGTTCATGGACAATAACATTGTTTTGGCCCACACCCTCGCTTATTCTATCAATGATTACTTGGAGCTGAGTAAGAATCACATTAATCTCGTCTGTTGAACGATTACTATCCACTGCCAGCTTGCGTACTTCATCCGCTACTACGGAGAATCCTCGTCCATGTTCCCCTGCTCTGGCAGCCTCGATAGCTGCATTGAGTCCTAGAAGGTTTGTCTGAACAGCCACTTTTCTGATGAATTCCAGAATACCTGTCGTTTGTTTCACCTGGGACTGACCATCTACCACAGCATCAGCAACCGTCTGACTGATTGCTGCAACCTCTTGAGATGAGGCAGCTACCTCCTCGATGGCACTCGCTGCCACTTCAATAGACTTATTAAGTTTATCTACCTGTTTACGTAAGGTTTCTTTTAGCTCCTCATCTCTGACCATGGTACTAATCATGCCCGCTGCAACCTTACCTATTGGGCGTACTATATCCATTGGCCCCGCTATCCCAAAACATCCAATTTTTTCACCTTGAGCCGTAATCGCAACATTAAACCCTTCCTTGGATTTACCGTCGGTAGCAATCTCATCTTCTTTGGAAATTAAAATTTCATTAATATCTGAAGTCATGATATCATACTGACCTTGATGAAAAACACCAACTCTCTTGCCCGCTGAGTCAGCGACGATAGTGCCACTAGGATCTCCTACGATTCCATGATAACCACTATTTTCAAAAATAAATGTTACTATTCTTTTAGCAATCTCTTGATTTAATTTCATATGTTCCCCTCCGCACAAAAACTACTTTAACGAAGATATCTTCTAATTTTTTAATATTAAGTCTAATATTATCTAAAAAGCAGGTGTCTGTCTACTTTTAATTACAAATAATTTGCCAACTAAAGTATATTTAGGACTAATGTCCTAACGTAAATATATCGGTGCTGAGCACATAGCTCAGCACCCATATATTGTTGCTTATATTAAACTAAGTTCTTAACTACTTCTAGGCAACGAGGACATAAATCAGGAAAGTCTTTGTCTTTACCAGTATCAACACTATATATCCAGCACCTTTCACACTTGACACCAGGCGCAGGTGATACCAGAATACTGATACCTTCACTATATTCCGCTTGCAGTAGCCCTTCAGGCCGTTCTTCTGCTGGTTGATGGATCTCAAGATCCGATACAATAACTATTTCTGTAAGGTTTCCCCATTGTTGGAGAAATGAGAAAGCTTTCTCATCTGGATATAAGTGTACTTTAGCTGTAAGTGAATGATTGATAAGCTTCTCCTGACGAGCTACTTCCAAAGCCTTGGTGATATCATAACGTAAATCCAAGATCTTATCCCACTTGGCAGCCAGATCATCATCGACCCACTCGGCCTTGTATTTTGGCATCTCTTCTAACTGGATATTAGAACCTTCCTTCTTACCAGGGATATAGTCCCAGAGTTCGTCTGCTGTGAACGCTAGAATTGGAGCCATTAAAGCTACCAGAGCATTAAGAATTTCATTTATTGTTGTTTGAGAACCCCGGCGCGCTACAGAGTCCTTGGCATCTACATATAATCTATCTTTAACAATATCAAGGTATATAGCACTTAATTCAACGGTACAAAAATTATGCACAGTATGATAAACCACATGGAATTCATATTCATTATAAGACTTAAGAACTTTTTCGATAACTCTGCCAAGTTTCACCAGAATCCAACGATCAATTTCTTGCAATTGATTATAAGAAACAGCGTCTTCTTTAGGATTAAAATCATATAGGTTTCCTAGCATAAAACGCAAAGTGTTCCTTATTTTCCTGTAAGATTCCACCATCTGAGTCATGATTCGAGGAGAGGCCGCTACATCGTTCTTATAATCCGCAGATGAAACCCATAGTCTAAGAATATCCGCTCCCATATTGTTGATGACTTGCAACGGATCAACACCGTTACCCATCGACTTGGACATCTTTCTCCCTTTCTCATCAACAAGGAATCCATGTGTAAGCACTTCTTTGTAAGGTGCTTTTCCAAAAGCCGCTACCGAGGTGGAAAGAGAGGAATTAAACCAACCTCTGTGTTGATCAGAACCTTCTAGGTACATATCCGCAGGCCAACTCAACTCTGGTCGTTGCTTTAGAACGCCTACGTGACTTGTGCCAGAATCGAACCAGACATCCATGATATCAGTTTCCTTGCGGAAACTATCGGCGCCACATTGACATTTAAAACCTTCTGGTAAAAGTTCTGTTGCAGAGCGTGCGAACCAAGAATCGGAACCTTCTCGTCTGAATATTTCTTGTAATTTGTTGATAGTCTCGTCATTAACAATCTCTTTCTCACAGCTTTCACAATAGAAAATAGGGATAGGTACCCCCCATGTTCTTTGTCTTGATATACACCAGTCTCCTCTATCTGCTACCATACTATAGATTCTATCTTTGCCCCAGTTAGGAATCCACTTGACTTTTTCTATCTCATCCAAAGCAGTTTGACGGAATCCATTAATAGAAGCAAACCACTGTTCGGTAGCCCTGAAAATAATAGGTTGTTTACAACGCCAACAATGAGGATAACTGTGTTTGATCTTAGAGGTATGGACAAGAAGCCCAGCTGAGTCTAAGTCTTTAAGGATATGCTCATTAGCTGCATCTACTTTCATGCCAACATAGGGTTCTACTTCAGAAGTAAATCTCCCTTGGTAATCCACAGGACACAAGACAGGTAAACCGTATTGTTTTCCAATAAGGAAGTCGTCTACTCCATGACCAGGTGCAGTGTGGACACAACCAGTCCCTTGTTCAAGCGTTACATGTTCGCCACATATGACCACGGAATCCCTGTCTAAGAGAGGATGTTTACAGATTATGCCTTCTAATTGCTTACCGGTAAAAGAATTCTCCACTTTCAAGTCACTGCCCCATAGTTCTTTTAGGGACGTCATCAGCTCTTTGGCAACTAAAAGGTAATCATCTTCCATTTTAACCAAGACATAGGTGAACTCAGGATGAACTGAGATTGCTAAGTTAGCCGGAATAGTCCAAGGAGTTGTCGTCCAAATTACCAGGTGACAGTTTTCCTTATTAAACAGACCCTTATCATCTTTCACAGGAAACTTTACGAAGATTGCTGGAGATTTTTTATCAGCGTAGTCTATTTCAGCCTCAGCGAGAGCTGTTTCACAGGTAGGGCACCAATAAACCGGTTTTAAACCTTTATAAATATAGCCTTTTTTGGCCATTTCTCCAAATACACCAATCTGTTCAGCTTCATATTCTTTCTGAAGGGTTAGATAGGGATTATCCCAGTCCCCTCTAATCCCAAGTCTTTTAAACTGTTCTTTTTGAATTTCTACATATTCTTGTGCATATTCTTTACATTTTGCTCTAAACTCCAAGACCGATACCGAGTGTCGGTTCAGGCCTAACTTTTTGATTACCTGTTGCTCGATAGGGAGCCCGTGAGTATCCCAACCAGGTACATAGGGAGAATCATAACCAGCCATGGTTTTATATCTAACAATAATATCCTTCAAAACCTTATTTAAAGCATGACCAAGATGGATATCTCCATTAGCATAGGGAGGGCCATCATGAAGGATGAATTTTTCCCTTCCTTTTCTTGACTCCTGTACTTGCTTGTATATCTCCGCTTTTTCCCATTTCTCTAGCGTTGCAGGTTCCCTTTGAGGAAGGTTGCCCCTCATAGGAAAATCTGTCTGGGGTAAATTTAAAGTATCACGATAATCCATACATAAAACCTCCTAACAGTAATATAGCCGAATCAACTAAAAATGAACCTAAAAAAATCGTCCTAAAATGAAAAGGACGAATCTAATCGCGGTACCACCTTCTTTGTCTAATGGATTATACTACCTGACTTAAATAATCCTAATAGACCGCTCTTAGTTAGATAACGGCAACAAACCGGACAGGCTTACTTAGTACAATATCCTTGAGTTGATATTTACTTGTTCAGCAAGTCACTCAGAGGGGATAATATTCTACCACACACTTCCAGGCTTCCACCATATCCTGTTCGCTTTAAGTATTTTAAAGTAGATAACTTCCTCTTCATAACATTTAATCAAATATGCACTTTATCTAAATCCATACTAGTATTATATATAAACTTGAGAGAAAAGAAAAGTCCCTAAACTTGGGTAGCAATTCTTGAACTATCATAGTTCTAATTATCAGTGTATAGGAAAATCCTCCAAGCGTTTTTTCCTTTGCGGGTTTTGTGGTCCTGATCTAGAATTTTTATTTTACCTTCTCCCCTGCAGGAGAGAACATCTCCAACCTTCACTTCCGAATCTGGTTTAACAGCGATGATTCCATTAAGTTGAATAGTCCCAAGTCGAATCTTTTCTTGAACAGAACTCCTAGAAATACCAAAGCTTGCTGATACTAAAGCATCTAAGCGAAAAGAAGCTGATGTTATCCTCTTCTCTACCCCTGCTATAGGTAGTACCTTTACAGCTTTCTCACAGACGATTACGTTGATATTTTCTGATCCTGAGTTGGTCCAATTTTGCAGGATGTATTGCTTGATTTGTTCTGCAACGGCAACTATAGCGCCATCTTCACTTTGACGGATATCTCCAATCACTTCCCTTTCCAACCCCAGCGACATTAATGATCCCAAGATACTACGATGTCCAAGTTTTTTTGTCTTATCGCTAGGAACTGCTTGAAGAAGAACAACCTGAGCC
>JAGXFZ010000043.1 GCA_024637055.1 Gracilibacter sp.
ACAGGGGATAGCCGAGTGGGGTGGTAATCATTTTGGTATGGTTAACCTCTATCGAGGATTGGCTAAATCGTCTAATATATATTTTCAAATAGTAGGTCGAAGGGTTTTTGAGAAAGAGCCTGAATTTATTAAGCAGATAGCCAATGAATTTGGCTTAGCCGTCCCTAGTGGTATAGATATCCCGGGAGAAGGAACAGGGCTAGCCCCTTCTCCTCAGTGGAAAAGCGATTATTACAAACCATATTACGATAATATTAGGGAAGATAGGTTGCAAGAAATAGAAAAAAAATATGAAGGACTTCTTCAAGATGTTACGGATGAAAATAATAGGCTAAGAATTCTCAGACAAAAAAATCAAGAGATTTCCAACGTAGAGTTAGATTATAAGCAAAAAATAGATTTTTATACTAACTGGCGGGTCTTTGATAGTTTTAATAACTCTATTGGGCAAGGTTATAACTCTTATACTCTTCTTCAATTAGCAAATGCTGTTGGCACCATGGTCAACGGTGGTAAACTTTATAAGCCATATTTGGTTGATAAAATATATGATACTCTTACAGGGGAAGTAATCCATGAGAATGTACCTGAGGTCAGAGGAGAAACTACAGTTTCTCCGGAAACTTTGGAGATAATTAAGAAAGCTATGTCTGGAGTAACCGGTGGTGAAGGAACAGCAAATTGGTTGTTCTGGGATGTTCCAGAATTTAGCGGTGGTGGTAAAACTGGTACTGCCCAGATAGGATCGAAGAATACGCCGAAAGGAGAATTCTACAACGGTATGTTTGTAGCCTTTGCTCCTTATGATAATCCTCAAATTGCTTATGCCGGTGTAGTAGAATTTGGGGGACATGGCGGAGAAACAGCAGGACGTGTCGCCAAAGAGGCATTTATTAACTATTTCGGCTGGAAATAGGTCGGATTAATAAGAAAAACCGAGGAATTTAAACCTCGGTTTTTCTGTTTAAGTAAAGGAAATATGAAGGTGATTGTAGAATTCTTTTCATCAAACAAGTGATTTCCTGATTTAGGTTAGTTCAAGGGAAAATATTTTTTTGGCATTTGAAATGGCAGAAATTTCCTTGAATGTATGGTAGTGGAAATAATTATGTATTTGATGAAAGGTAGGCTAGGATATGGGTGATACAATTGTAGTAACTTCAGGAAAAGGTGGTGTGGGGAAAACCACCACAACAGCTAATCTGGGAACGGCATTGGCGTTTGCCGGATTCAGGGTTGTTCTAGTTGATACCGATATTGGCCTGCGTAACCTTGATGTAGTTATGGGTCTAGAAAACAGAATCGTCTATGATATAGTCGATGTGACTAGTGGCAATTGTCGGCTAAAGCAGGCTCTAATCAAGGATAAGAGGTTTGATAGTCTCTATTTGTTACCGGCTGCCCAAACGAAGGATAAGACCTCTGTCAGCCCTGAAGAAATGAGATATCTTTGTGAAGATCTGAAGGAGGATTTTGATTATGTCCTTATAGACTGTCCAGCTGGGATAGAACAAGGATTTTATAACGCTATAGCTGGGGCTAATAAAGCAATAGTGGTCACAACCCCTGAAGTGAGTGCGGTTCGGGATGCGGATAGAATTATTGGCCTTCTTGAGAGTGCGGAACTACGCAATCCTACATTAATTATCAATCGGATCCGTCCACGGATGGTTAAACACGGAGACATGATGGACATAGACGATATCGTAGATATATTGGCTATAGATCTTATCGGAGTAATACCAGAAGATGAGAAAATAATAGTTTCAACTAATAAAGGTGAACCTGCGGTTATGGATTCTCTTTCTCAAGCTGGAGAAGCTTATCGGAGGATTGCTAGACGGATAAAAGGTGAAGAAGTACCGCTAATGAATCTAGATGTTCCCAATAGTATAATGGATAAACTGAAAAATTTAGTTGGCATGTATTAGTCCTAGCACGGAGAGGAGGTAATTGTTTTGTGGGAGTTCATATTTCGTGTGCTGGGCAGGGACAATTCAAACAGTCGTAAACATGCTAAAGAACGGTTGCGATTAGTTCTAGTTCATGATCGTGCCAGCATATCACCTTATTTGATGAATAGGCTGAAAGAAGACCTTATTGAAGTGATTTCCAACTATATGATAGTAGATGAAGACGAAATGGAATTGCACTTGAATCAGAATGATAGAGAGGTTACCTTGGTTGCTAATATTCCGATTAAACAAATTAGAAGAGATTATATGGAAAGGAGTCAGATAAGTTCATAAGGTATAAAGGGGCTGTTGCACAATAAATCAACTTAGTTGGTCGGTGCAGCAGCTCCTTTCTTTAAATGTCAGATAGTAAGGTTCGCTAAGTAATGCACAAATATACTAAAATCCTTAATATAAAAGGGCTGGTATCTACAATATTTGGATTATATTCACTTGCTTCTTTCCCTATGATATAATCAGCATAGAGGACATTTTTAATATTGGAGAAAATGATGTTGAAGAATTCTGAAAAAAGATATTTCCGAGGAATTGATACTGTACTGGTTATTACTCTTTTTGCCTTGTTGGCGGCCAGTTTGATTATACTAAGTACGGCATCTTATAATATTGTGGAATCGGACCCTTATCATTATGTCAAGAACCAGGTTGTCTGGATTTTGACCGGTATTTTTTTGATGATAGTGGTCGCAGCTATTGATTATAATATCTGGAGGAAATTGAACTGGTGGATTTATGGTTTTAATATTTCCCTCCTATTGCTTGTTTTTGTCATGGGGTCTTCAGCTAAGGGAGCACAGCGCTGGTTGCAGATTACATCTTCCATAGGAATACAACCATCCGAGTTTGCCAAGGTTTTCGTTATCATGACTTTTGCTTGCTTTCTTGTGGATAGAAAAGATAAACTAAATTATTTTAAAGATTTCTTAATTCCCTTGCTATTTGTACTTCCTCCTACTATATTGATCTTCCTACAGCCAGATCTGGGAACAGCCTTAGTCTTTGGAGCTATCTTTATTGGGATGATGTTTATGGCAGGTGCTAATCCTATTAAGTTCGGAGCTCTTGTCGTAGGGACTGTCTCTGTGACTGTATCAGCAATTTACTTTCACATTGCAACGAATCTTCCTTGGCCATTAAAATATCTGGAAGGATTACCCCTTCCTATGAAGGAATATCAACTTAACCGCCTGCTGTCCTTTATCGACTCCACCAATGACACTTCAGGCGATGCCTATCAAGTTATTCAATCAGTGTGGGCTATTGGTTCAGGAGGTTTATGGGGGAAAGGATTTAGGGACGGAACACAGTCTCAACTTAACTTTTTACCTGAACATCATACTGATTTTATTTTCTCTGTGTTAGGTGAGGAGTTTGGATTTATCGGAACTTCGATACTTCTTTTCATCTTCTGTATTTTCATTTTAAGAATGATAGTTATCGCAACAAAAGCGATGGATGATTACGGGGTGCTTATAGTTAGCGGGGTTGTAACTATGTTCGCTTTTCAGATACTTGTCAATGTAGGTATGGCGTCAGGAATCATGCCCATAACAGGACTGCCGCTACCCTTTGTTAGTGCAGGTGGGAGTTCTATGTGGACTAATATGTTAGCGGTGGGTTTAGTTTTCAGTGTGGGGATTAGGGGAGAGAAGCCAATGTTTTAAAAATATTTATGCATTACCCGCTCACCGCGCGCCGAAGCTGTTCACTTGCTGTTACAGCTGCATTCTCGACGCTTCTCTGCTATAAAGGTTCGCTAAGTAATGCATAAATATTAAGCAAGAAGAAAAAGAACATAGTTTTATGTTCTTTTCTTTTTTGTGGCTGCATATCTTTTAGCAGGGTTGTCTCTTTTAGGAAAACCCTTTAGAAGGTGGTGGGCAAATGAATCCATATGAGCGTTGGGATGACTGGGAATGGGAAAAGGCAGCTCAAAGTATCGGGCGGGATTATAAGTATGATGGAAAATATGATGAGACAGGCTTTCCTAAGGAGCGGTATTATATAAATAAGCGGCCTTCCAAGGATATCTTTGATAGTATTACGGGGAGCCAAAAAAGAGTTGTCTTATCTGCTCTATTGTTTTTGACTGTCATATTCAGTTCTAGAGGGGAGGATTTAATTTCTCAAAGTGTTTATGCAGTTTATAGGAATGGGATGGATAGTGGCAATTATTATACAGCTATGAATTCTATGGCCAAGGAAGCTATAGGTATTCAGCAGGGTGAGGGCCTAGCTGTTAGTGCTGGAATTCAAGAACTTTTTTACCCTCCAGTAGCTGGGACGGTGAAGGTGGGTTATAGAGGAACGGGGTACAATGGCGAGTTAAGCAGAGGGATAGAAATCGAGAGTTCCCTTGGGAATAAGGTGCTCTGCCCAGGAGAAGGTGTGGTACTAGAAGTAAGTGAAAGTGAAAGTTTAGGTAGAGTGATTAGAGTTAACTTTGGAGATGGTTGGGAAGGTATATTGGGCAACCTAGGGGAAGTTGCCGTTAAACGAGGAGACCCCGTGTCTATGGGGTTAAACCTTGGAACAGTAGGTATTAGTTCGTACAGACAGAAACCATGGTTATATTTTGAATTAGTTAAAGATGGTAAACCTGTAAATCCTCTCAACTATCTTATTCAAAGTAAGTAGATTTCCATATAACAACAAAACTCCGCCAAAAGACAGGATTAAACTGTGGTTTGGCGGAGTCATTTATCCTAATATTCATTATTCAGGAAAGCTCATTCTATATTCTTTTATCAATCCTTTGAACTGTTCTGGTGAGGCTCCTCTGATGATGAGCATCTGAGACTTTTCAAAAAGGTATTTATGAACGTCTTCTCGGCCCCCTAGGAAACTAATCATCTTTTTAAGCCCTGGGTCTTCGGTCATTGTAAAATGTAAATCATACAACTTCCGTGCTCTGATTTCCGCTTCAGCGTCTGCTTGCAGCATAGCAACCGGGTCTAGACTCTGGTCCACGTACCCGATATTCCACGGCACCCCTTCTGAGTTTACATAACAAAGCGGAGGTCCTCCTAATTTATTAATGGTGACAGCAATCATTTCCATATGGCTATGTTCTTCGGCGGCGATCATGCCTAAGAGTTCTTTGACGTAAGGGTAAGGCATGTTGGAACGGTGGTTGAGGTACTGGGTTGCTGCCGAGAATTCACTATCTTTTCCACCGTAGTGTTCGAACATAATTTGTCCAAATCTGGGGTCAGAATAGCTTACTTCAACGGGATACAATAATCCATTAGCAAATTTAAACATACTTATTCCTCCTTGGACTATATTATTATATTATATTGCGTAAAGCGTTAATTGTTCATATATATATTCAGGATTGTTGACACAGAGTATGGAAAGTCCGGATGGTGCTAATTACTTATCTGCCCGCATAAGGTTTTAGGGAAGTATGAGTTTTGTGGGGAGTAAAATATGCGGGTCAAAGATATCAGAATAAGGATCCATCCAACTTTTATCGGATTATTGATTCTATGTGCTCTTTTCGGGTTTTTTCTTAGAGCTGTAATTATCTTTAGCTTGGTCATCCTTCATGAGCTAGCTCATATAATTGTCGCCAGGGGATACGGCGTAAAAGTGACGAGTATAGAGCTTTATCCCTATGGAGGGACAGCTGTTATGGAAGACACCTATGAAGGTAAAAGGAAAGATGAGGCAGCTATAGCTTTTGCAGGACCGGCATTTAATCTAGTGCTGCTTTTTTTCATGCAAATTTTACGGTGGGAGGGAATTATAACAGGAGAATGGGCTTTAGAATTTATGAGAATCAATTTTTGGTTAGCCGCCTTTAATTTACTTCCTATCCTACCTTTAGATGGAGGGCGAATAGCTAGAGCTTTTTTTGCAGGCACATTTGGTTTTGTCACGACTACCAAATTTCTGGCAGCTACAGGAAAGTGGATAGGCGGAATTCTGGTCATCATGGGATTCTTGTTGCAGGCTTTTGGGTATTATATGTATGAACCTTTCATGTTTATCTTGCTAGGAGTCTTTATTTGGTTCGGCGGTAGAAGAGAACTCGCTAATGCTCGGATCGTCTTCCTAAAACAACTCTGTCGCAAAAAAGAACAGCTTCTTAGCAAGGGCTTGATGCCAAGTAGTTGTTTTACAGTAAGTAAAAATACGTCTCTGGGTAGAATAATTGATGAGTTCAGTACAGATAAATATAGTATAGTCAATGTAATAGGAAGTAAGGATGCGATAGATAAGAGTTTAAGTGAGACAGAGGTAGTGCAGGGGATGCTTGAGCGGGGCTTGGAGCATAAGGTGGGGGAGCTATCTAAGCCTTGGAATTCTAAGTAAATTTAGAGCAGTACGGCTGGCAAATTTTTAACCAACTCACGGGAGAGGAGCCGCAGTGCAGCATGCGCTCTTCGGCACTAGCCACCTCCTGTGGCTAAGTGCCGCGCTCCGCAATCCGTGCTCCGCTTGCCGCGCATGCTGCACTACGGCTCAATGCAAGTTAGGCAGAAGACTAGGCCGCCCATAGCCTTTTGCTTGTTTCCTAGCATCTGTATACAAGATAGTATATCTAACCGCACCGTAGTAAGCACGGAATAGCGGAGCACGGAAAGCCAAATTCACAAGGCTATCTGAGTTGCACCGTAGCATGCACGACAAGCGGAGCGCGGCAAGCCCAAGACCCCAATGCATTTAAGCTACACCGCAGCATGCGCGACAAGCGGAGCATGGATGCGGAGCGCGGCAGTTTACCGCTCCTTGCCATCCATGGCACCGCGGTACTTGTCCATCCGTGGACTTTACGCCAGGAGGGCGTTATTGCCGAAAAGCGCTTGCTGCGGTGCAGCTCTCACCATAGCATCGACTTATCTATTGCCGAAGAGCGTTTGCTGCACTGCGGCTCCTTACTGTAAGTTGAGGTTGACACACGCCTCCTTCTGCCGAAAAGCTCTTGCCATCATTTTTGCTCTTCCTAAAACCCCTATGCTATAATAAGTCATTGAAGCTATCCAAGGAGGTAAAAATAAATTTGATGGAAATAATGGATAATGAACAGCTTCGCCGCAGGCTGGATCGTATACTACCTAAAGTGATGAAACCAGGTCGTTATGTGGGCGGGGAATGGAATATTATACGGAAAGACTGGGAGAAGACAGATGTACGCATGGCATTTGTCTTTCCTGATGTATATGAGATAGGGATGTCTAACCTCGCGCTTAGGATTCTTTATGGTTTAGTGAATTCATATCCCAATTATCTTTGTGAGCGCGCTTTCGCTCCGTGGCCGGATATGGAAGAGAAGATGATAGAGGAAGGGATTCCGCTCTATGCGCTAGAATCGTTTCATCCTCTTAAGGACTTCGATGTGGTTTCCTTTACTCTCCAATATGAACTTAGTTATTCTAATATCTTAAACGTTATCCGGTTGAGTGATATACCCATGAGATCTTCTTCAAGGGGTGAAGATGATCCCCTTATTTTTGCAGGTGGTCCCTGTGCTTTTAATCCGGAGCCATTGGCACCGTTTGTGGATTTTTTCTTACTGGGAGAAGGGGAAGAACAGCTTCCAGCAGTGTTGGAGATTATTAGAACAAGTAAGAAAAAAGGGCTGTCAAAGGAAGATGTTCTTACAGAACTTGTTAAGTTGCAGGGAATATATGTTCCTCGGTTTTATGAGTTCTTATATAACACTGATGGTACGGTTCAAGAGGTAATTGTAGATTCACGTGCACCTCGAGTGGTTACCAAGGCAGTGGTGAGTGATTTTAATTTGGCATATTTTCCAGAAAAGGTGATAGTACCTTATACTGAGGCTGTCCATGATAGAGTGATGTTGGAGGTAATGAGGGGATGCACGAGAGGGTGTAGATTCTGTCAGGCGGGAATGATTTATCGACCGCTGAGGGAAAGATCTCCGGAAATCCTGTTGGAACAGGCGGAAAAGGCTGTTCAAGCAACCGGATATGAAGAAATATCCTTGGTATCATTATCGACCGGAGATTATTCCTGTGTGAACAGGGTCTTGGAAGAGATGATGGAAAAGCTTGAGTCTCAAAAAGTAAGCGTTTCTTTGCCCTCTCTTCGTTTAGATTCTTTTGATGTTAAAACTGCGGAACAAGTTCAAAAAATCCGTAAATCAGGTCTGACCTTTGCTCCAGAAGCTGGAACACAGCGTCTGCGGGATGTGATTAACAAGGGAGTTACGGAAGAAGATTTACTTAAGACGACAGAGGCTACTTTCAAAGCTGGATGGAGTAATATTAAACTTTACTATATGATAGGTCTTCCGACTGAGACCTATGAAGACCTAGATGGGATAATTGAACAAGCTAAAATGGTGCTAGAGACAGCGAGAAAGTCCGGACGTCGGAACGCTAAAGTAACTGTATCTGCTAGTTCCTTTGTACCTAAACCCTATACCCCTTTTCAGTGGGTAAGTCAAGATTCTATGGATGTTCTACGAGAGAAACAAGACTATCTTAAAAAGAGGTTAAGAGACCATAGGATTAAGTTTCTTTACCATGATATCAAGCCTAGCTTCCTAGAAGCAGTGATGGCTAGAGGGGACCGCAGATTGGCTGATTTGTTGGAATGGGCCGTGCTGGCGGGCTGTAAGTTCGATGGCTGGTCGGAACATTTCCGCTACGATCTTTGGCAACAAGGAATGACAGAATTAAAAATAGATCCTCACTTTTATGCGAATAGACAGTATGGAGTGGATGAGATACTCCCCTGGGATCATCTAAGTCCTGGAGTGCTTAAAGATTTCCTTGAAGAAGAATATAAAAAAGCCCTGGCAGGGGTTCTTACACCAGACTGCCGGGGAATATGTGGTAGCTGTGGGGTATGTCCTGATATTGGACAATCTGTTACGTATCAGCTGTGATAACAAATGATTTGGGCTATCCCAATAAAATATTCTGATTCACGGATTATATGTTTAATCACAGTTATGGCTGTAGGAACTTCTTGAGTTGCTTGACTGAGTTTAAGGATTTCAAATAATTGTTGGACAAAACGTTTGCTTTGTTGCAGACAAAAGTTTATCAGATGAATAACTTGGTCTGTAACTGCCGGAGGTACAGTATCCCCCGAACGGACCACTGTTTTAATCATTTGGACAACCTGTCCATGGGTTCTGGTGAAAACCATTTCCCACTCTTTGAGTTCTTGTTCAAATTTCTTTTCCAAGTCGGGGACCAATTCTCGGATAACCACAGTATGTTCTTGTTCTTGGTGTTTCCAGAACAAAGCCTCATCTAGTATTCTTAGAGGCATAAGTTCACCGTAATGAAAGTGCATAGATAATCCCCCTCTCTACTTAAAAGTTTATTTATTATCTGCTTAAAAATGTCAAGGAGAGAGAAGGATTTAGAAAGGGGAGGTTTCTCTGAAGATTAGAGTAGCCTATACGAAAAAAAAAGAGGCCAAATATATAGCTCATCTGGACTTGACTAGAGTATTTGATAGGGCATTAAGGAGGTCTAATATTGAAGTTGCCTATTCGGAAGGCTTCAACCCACATCCTAAAATTGCCTTTGGTCCTCCTTTACCAGTTGGGGTTGAAGGTGAACGGGAATATGTGGATATCACCATAAAAACGACTTCCGAGAGTGATGCGTATTCGATGGTTGATAAAGTATTGGAACAACTTCAAAAACAGTTACCTGAAGGTATAGAGATTGTTGGCTTTAGTATATTGCCTGAGGGAAGTAAAGCGATAATGGCTGTAATTAATCAGGCTTGTTATAGGGCGGAAGTACCTTTGTTAGAACCTGTTGAGCCTGCCGCTTTTAGTCAAGCTTGTGAAAATTGGCTGTCTAAGGAAGAAATCTTAAGCGAACGTATTCAAAAAGGGAAGAAGGTCACAAGAGATATACGACCATTTATAAGAGCAATTACTATGCTCCCTCAAGAATCACCTAACGGATATTGGCTAAAGCTTGATATTAAAACAGGAAATGAAGGCTCTGTTCGTCCTATTGAGGTATTTAAGAGTCTCGCTTCTTCAGAGGGGATAAAGATAGATATGGATGGTATCTATATTATCAGGGATGGGGTATATATTTTACAGGATGACGGAAAACAACTTTCTCCACTAGATTAGGCAAGAAAGCAGGGGAACCTTTGAAACAGATAGTGATTACTACTGAAAATAATCAGATAACGGCTGCAGTTCTAGAAGATAATAGACTTGTAGAAGTTCTCGATGATACTGAAAGAGAGTCTCGTCACTCAGGCGGTATTTTCAAAGGTAAGATTGTGAATGTCGTTCCTGGAATACAAGCAGCTTTTGTAGATATAGGATTAAATAAAAATGCCTTTCTCTATGTAGCTGATGTCATACAAGCTGTTTATGAAGAGGAGAAAAAAGTACTACATTCTAATTTACCGTCCATAGAGAGTCTGTTAAAGGAAGGGCAGGAAGTTATTGTTCAGATAATGCGGGAATCGGTAGGGGATAAGGGGGCGAGAGTTACGACCAACCTTTCTCTTCCTGGACGGTTCGTTGTTTTGCTTCTAGGAAATAACCACCATCTTGGTGTTTCGCGTAAGATTGTAAATGAGAAAGATAGACAGCGTCTTTATGAATGGGGTGAGAAGGATAAACCTCAGGATACAGGGATGATAATCCGAACTTTGGCTGAAAATGTATCCGAGAAGGAATTATCAGAGGATCTAGAAAAATTAATCCAATTAAAGGAAGAAATTAGACAGAATATAGAAGGTAAGAAAGGGAAGGGCCTTCTTTATAGTAGTAATGACCCTTTTTCTAGGCTGTTGAGGGAAGTTATCGATGATGATGTTGATGAGATAATCATCGATGATGGTGATCTAGCGGACCGGTTGAGAAAAAGACTTCAAGAGATAAACAGTGCTGTGTCAAACAGGGTTTGGACTGATTTGCGAGGAAAGTTGTTCGAGCGTTACGATTTAATGAACCAGATTAGGTACGCTGTCTTACCAAAGGTAGAATTAAAAAATGGCGGATATCTCGTAATAGAAAGAACGGAAGCGCTTACTTCAATTGATGTTAATTCAGGAAAGTATATAGGGGAAAAAAGCCTTCAGGGTACTATGCTTGTGTTAAACCTTGAGGCCGCCACTGAAGTCTCAAGGCAGATTAAACTTCGTAATCTAAGTGGTATCATCATTGTAGATTTTGTCGATCTGGAAAACAAGGAAGATTGGGAAAAAGTTCTAGCCCAATTAGAGACTTGTTTTAAGCAGGATAAAGTCAAATGCCGGGTGATGGGCTTGACGAAATTAGGATTAGTAGAGTTAACTCGTAAGAAAGAAGGACAGACTTTAGAAGCCCGCTATACTACTAAATGTGGGCAATGTGGTGGTAAAGGATGGTCCCTGAAAAGTAATTGACGAACAGTTGTAATGGTGATAAAATGTTTAGACGTGGTGACTTCTCACCACAACCGCTCTTAACAGGTTAAGGAACAGGTTTTTTACGGAAAACCGACCTAGGTAGGCGAGTCTGGGTTTGGGGAGGTGCAAAAAATATGTATGCCATAATTGAGACCGGAGGCAAACAATACAAAGTCCAAGAAGGCGATGTTATCAGTGTTGAGAAACTCGACGTTGAACAGGGTCAAGCGTTGGATATCAAGCAAGTATTGTTAGTCGAAAAAGACGGAAATATTAATGTTGGAACTCCTGTAGTAGATGGAGCCGTAGTTGCTGTCAAAGTAGTAGAACACGGCAAGGGCGATAAAGTTATAGCTTTCCGCTATAAGTCAAAAAAGAATGTTCGTGTCAAAAAAGGCCATCGTCAACCGTATACAAAAATCACAATTGAATCTATTAAAGCGTAAATCAGGTTATATGAAACAGGATAGATTATTGGCTATATAATGTAATCCTATATTCGAGGAGGTGAACTTTCATGGCTCATAAAAAAGGTGTAGGTAGTACCAGAAACGGTAGAGATAGTAATGCTCAACGACTAGGAGTCAAACGTGCTGACGGTCAGTTCGTCACAGCTGGAAACATTCTAGTTCGCCAACGTGGAACCAAGATGCATCCTGGCAAGAACTGTGGCATTGGCAAAGATGATACTTTGTTCGCACTTACTGACGGTTATGTTAAATTTGAACGTAAAGATAAATTCCGTAAAAAAGTTAGTATTTATGCGGAGAAAGCAATCGCTCAAGCCCAATAAGACCTGTTCGAAAAGTATACCCCTGGGTTTAGCCCGGGGGTTTCTTGTATGCAAGTGATTATTTTAAAATTGGTTTAGGGGGTTATATTATTATGCCCAAGTTAGACCGTGAACTTCTTTATAGACAATTGGACAACTATCAGATTCAGCGCCATGATTTTCTTAATAATTTTCAGGTTATCCGAGGATACATTCAACTGGAAATGCCTCAAAAAGCAATGGAATATATTGATGAAGTTATAGATGGACTTCATTATCAACAGCAATTATACAAGATTAGCCAGAAAAGCATGCAGGCAATTCTGATATGCTTGTTCTTCGACCTCAGGTTGAAAGGGGTCTTGATGGAATTAAGTTTTTCTCCTGAAATGCAAGGGGAAGTATTCTGGGAAAAACATTGGCAAGAAGAATATGCACAACAGTTTTATGGATACACTAAAGAATGCTCTAGTCTTATACCTATAAATGAGGATCCTGATAAACTGCTAGTTAAGATAGAACTACGTACATACGATGAGAGTTTCCAATGTGGATTTGTGCTTTTTAAAGGGGAAGAGGTTTGTGCGCATAAGGTATTTACTGCAGGTGGGTAAAGAAGGTTCATGAGCTGCAGCGCAGCTACCCTGCTTGATGAAGTCAAGAGCTGTGGTGCAGTTAGATGGCATTGAGGGTCGGGCATTGAGAATTGGCCACTGCTCAGTAATGCACAAATATTTAAAATTGTTAACAAATTTAAGTGGTAAAGGAGGGATGGTAAATATGTTTTTCGATAGAACTAAAATCTTTGTTAAAGCCGGTGATGGTGGATCTGGGGCAAGTTCTTTCCGCAGAGAGAAATATGTTCCTTTGGGAGGTCCAAACGGTGGTGACGGTGGACGTGGTGGAGATATTATCTTAGAAGCTGATGAAGGCTTAAGGACTTTGGTGGATTTCCGCTATCGCAGTCATTATAAGGGCGATAGGGGTGAACATGGTAAAGGTAAGGATCAGCATGGTAGAGGGGCAGAGGACCTTATACTTCGGATTCCTGCCGGTACCGTAATTAAGAATGAGGCAACTGGAGAGATACTAGTTGATTTGACTAAACATGGGCAGAGATTCACTGTTGCCAAAGGAGGTCGTGGTGGAAGAGGTAATGCCCGCTTTATAAGTAATCTTAATAAGGCCCCAACTGTAGCTGAAAAAGGGGAACCAGGTGAGGAAACATGGATTCTGCTTGAGCTAAAGCTTTTGGCAGACGTTGGTTTAGTAGGGTTTCCCAATGTCGGTAAGTCAACTCTTATCTCAAGGGTATCTGCTGCTCGACCAAAGATTGCAGATTATCATTTTACTACTCTTGTTCCCAATTTAGGAGTAGTAGCCATAGATGAACAAAGTTTTGTGATGGCTGATATTCCTGGTATTATTGAAGGAGCACATACAGGGGCTGGACTTGGACATGAGTTTTTACGTCATATAGAACGAACTCGACTTTTATTGCATATCTTAGATATATCAGGTTCTGAAGGTAGAGACCCTATAGAAGATTTTAAGATAATCAATGAAGAGTTGAAGTTATATAGTCCAATTTTAGCTGAAAGACCAATGATTGTCGTACCTAATAAGATTGACATTAGCGATACGCAGGAGAAGCTATCACTTTTAAAAGAAGAGATACAAAATGACTTTGAAATTTTTCCAATCTCAGCAGTTACCGGAGAAGGGGTTGAACAACTGCTTCGTAGGGTGGCTCAAATATTACCGGATATCCCTCCTTTAGAGTTTACGGCAAGCCCTGATGTTCATAGAATGGTTGAAGTTCATCAAGCAGAGCGGTTCTCCGTAGAAAAAAAAGGAGACAGGTATGTTGTTAAAGGCAAAGAAGTCGAGAAACATGCTGCTATGTCTTATCTGGACACGGAAGGTGGTCTGAGGCGGTTCCAAAATATTTTAAAGGCTATGGGAGTGGAACAAGCTTTAAGAGACGAAGGAGTCCGTGAAGGTGATAAGGTAATGATAGGAGCAGAGTTAGAGATGGAATGGTCGGAAGGAGGGTGAGCGAATTGCTAACAGGGAAACAAAAAAGATTTCTTAGATCCTTAGGGAATGAAATGGAGCCTGTCCTTTTTGTAGGAAAAGAAGAGGTTACGGAGAACGTAATCAAGCAGACACGTGATGTATTAGAGGCTAGGGAATTTATCAAAGGGCGAGTCCTTCAGAACTGTGCCGATCATCCAAAAAATATCGCCTCTGGCTTGGCAGTGGCCGTTGGGGCTGATTTAGTTCAGGTAATAGGTCGAAACTTTTTGCTTTATAAACCTGCGCAAGAGAATCCTAAAATCGAACTTCCTAAGTAAAACAAACCAAACAAAAAAGTTAACGGTCGCAAAATTCCTGATTGGTTCAATTAATTATCAGTAGGAAAATGTAATACTGATAAGTTTCACTTAATATATAGCTGAAGGGGATAGAGATGGAAGCCAATATACGTGAATCAATAGCTGGGGGAAAAAAACTTGGGATAATGGGGGGGACCTTCGACCCTATTCACTACGGACATATGGTGGCAGCTGAAACAGCTAGGATAGAGTTCGGGCTGGATCGCGTACTCTTTATCCCTACGGGTAGTCCACCTCATAAGGAGAATCGGCTAGTTTCGGACGCTAATCTGCGCTATGAAATGGTGGAAATGTCCATCCAAAGTAATAAGGATTTTATGGTATCGAGGATGGAGATTGATAGGGAAGGGACCACATATACTGTTGATACGTTAAGAATTATACATAATATCTTCCCTCAACAGGATTTGTATTTCATAACGGGTACTGATGCCTTGAAAGAAATGCTAACCTGGCACGAACATGAGGAGATTATCAGGCTTGCCAAGATAATTGGTGTTTCTAGGCCGGGTTATGATTCCAAGAATATGATTGAAAAGATATCCCAGAAGTATCCATTCACCAAAAAAAGAATAGCTCAAATTGAGATACCTGCATTGGCTATTTCTTCTACCGATATAAGAATGAGAGTTGCAAACGATAAACCGATCCGGTATCTACTACCTGACGAGGTGAGACTTTTCATTAAAAATAAAGGACTATACAACCAGGAAAGCGTCCGTAAGACTCCCTTTTCATCTGAGTAAGGAGAGTTAAGAGTGGCTAACTTTTTATTAGTTTAGCTTAAGCCAATATGTTGGGAAGTTTAACTATAATTACCAAAAATACATTTGACTTATTCCGACTGGGTATACTATAGTATAAGTTGCTTATACTATTAGCAAAATATTTTCAGAGGTGAAACAGATGACCAAAACCCTATACGTAGGCAATCTTCCTTGGAGCACAACCTCAGAAGAGTTGACCGAGTTCTTCTCAAGGTACGGAAATGTTGTTGGTAGCAGAATCATTACCGACAGAGAAACTGGGCGCTCCAGAGGCTTCGGTTTTGTGGAAGTTGCTGAAGAAGATGCTGAACGACTAGCCGAAGAACTAAACGGTGCGGAGTTTAATGGACGTGCCTTGACAGTTAACGAAGCTAAGCCTCGTCAAACTGTCTAGACCATTTAATTAGGGTTTCCTGAACAAGATAAATTGTGATATTTTAATGATACCCTTTATATATAGTTGGTGTTGAAAATACTGGTTTATCTTAAGGATACGGACCCTGGATCCGAAGAATGCGGTACATTTCGTGCCGTATTCTTCATTAATCAATAATGATTTGTGCTCCGAAAGGGGTGACTTATTATGGCCAATCGTCTCGTTTTTTTTCGAAGACTAGTAGCGGAAAGGCTTTCGTATGAGAGATTTCAGCATTCTGTGGGAGTAGAAGTGTTGGCCGGAGAACTTGCCGAAAAATTTGGACTAGATGAAGACGATGCCCAACTTGCTGCTATAACCCATGATTTTGCAAAGTCGCTTTCTCATAGAGAACAAATGCAAAAAGCGGATAAATGGAACCTGATTTATTACCCAGAAGACCGAGAGCATCCTCAAGTGATTCATGGTAGGATCTCCGCGTATATTCTTAAGAATGAATACGGTGTAACGAATCAGGATATCCTTAATGCGGTGGCCAATCATACTTTAGGAAGACCAAATATGTCTGATTTGGAAATGTTAATATATAGTGCTGACTTAACTGAACCTGGCAGGAATTATGATGGAGTGGACAAGCTGCGTAAGAAGTTGTATTATGACCTTAGAGAGGGAACTCTTGCCTGTATGGAACACACGCTTGATTTCCTTAGTGACACGGGAAGAGTAGTTCATCCTCTAACAGTACTTGCATATAAAGATTTAAGGAATAAATTGTAATACGAAATTTAAAGGAGGCTGTAAGCTTGGTAATAGGTCAAAGCGAATTGAGTAAAGTAGTTGATTTAATTGATGACAAGAAAGGTAAGAATATTACGATTCTTAATCTTCAAGGGATTTCAATTATCACAGATTATTTTCTCATAGCTAGCGGTAACAGCACGACTCAGATTAAAGCTATCACTGACCATCTTTCAGAAAAGTTACCTGAACTAGGGTTAACAGTATTCAGGAAAGAAGGACTACCCGAGGCTCAATGGGTTCTTGTAGATTGTGGCGACCTTGTCATTCATCTGATGATTCCTGAAACTAGGGAATTTTACAGCCTGGAACGACTCTGGGGAGATGCTCAGGAAGTAGTTTTTTAGATAGTATAGATAAGAATCGGTAGAAGTGATTCTTTGTTATCAACTAAGACAAAAGCGTTGAAGGAAACAAGTATCTGCTGAGACTGAATCAGAGAAACGGCGGTTGGTGCGAGCCGTGTTCGTTAAGGCAGTGAAACTCATTCCGGAGCTGTGTTCGCCTTGTGCCGGACACCGGTGAGAACCGTTAACTTCTTTAAAGAGCGAATGAATTAGGGTGGTACCGCGGGAGCAGACTCTCGTCCCTTAGGGATGGGGGTTATTTGTTATATTTTGGCCATCTGTGGCAGCATACTTACTAGCAGGAACTGCACCGTAGCATACACTTTTCGTCAATTGCGACTTCCTGTCGCAAACTGCCGCGCTCCGCTTGCTACTGCTTTCATGGGGTAGATGTGCTGCAGTATGCACGGCATAGCGGAGCACGGATGCGGAGCGCGGCAATTAGTGACAGGAGGTCACTACTGCCGAAGAGTGCATACTGCAGTGCAGCTACCCTACTTGCATTAAGGCAATGTAGCTAGATAGCATTGTGGGTTGTAGGCGCACATGCTACGCTACAGTTTACATAATAATACTGTGTTAGGCCTTTTATGGCCGTTGGGAGGCTTAGTAAATGGACGAGAGATATTTATTTGATGAGATTGAATTAAAATGGCAGAAGACTTGGTTAGAACAGAAGGTTGGGAAAACTGAGGATAATGATAAGCCGAAGTATTATGCTTTAGCTATGTTCCCATATCCTTCGGGGAATCTTCATATGGGCCATGTTCGTAATTATTCTATAGTGGATGTTATTGCTCGTTATAAAAGAATGCAGGGGTATGATGTTCTTCATCCCATAGGCTGGGATGCTTTTGGTCTACCGGCAGAGAATGCTGCTATCAAGAATCAGACTCCGCCCGCTGAGTGGACCTGGCAGAACATTGCTAATATGAAGAGACAGTTACAGGAGATGGGTATTTCTTATGACTGGGATAGAGAGGTGGCTACTTGTCATCCAGAGTATTATCGCTGGACACAATGGATTTTCCTTCAGTTTTATAAACACGGTCTGGTCTATAAGAAAAAAGCTGCGGTCAATTGGTGTCCATCTTGTGCTACTGTACTTGCCAATGAGCAGGTAGTAGATGGAGGATGTGAACGCTGTGAAAGTATTGTCGTTAAAAAAGATTTGGAACAGTGGTTTTTTAAGATTACAGATTACTCTGAACAGTTATTGAATGACTTGGATAAACTCTCGGGTTGGCCGGAGAAAGTCAAGACTATGCAACGTAATTGGATAGGACGTTCCGAGGGAGCAGAGGCTAAATTCCAGGTACAAGCTCGTGAAGATATGATTCCGGTCTTTACAACCCGGATAGATACAGTATTCGGGGTTAGCTACTTAGTTCTTGCGCCCGAGCATCCTCTGGTTATGGACCTGGTAAGAGGAACTAAATACGAAGCTGAGGTCTTGGCTTTCCTCGATAAGATGAAAGGCTTAAATGAAATAGATCGGACTTCTACTGAAACGGAAAAAGAAGGTATTTTTATCGGGCATCACTGCATTAATCCTCTTAGTGGCGAACTTGTGCCTATTTGGATAGCTAATTATGTGCTCCTAGAATACGGTACGGGAGCAGTTATGGGCGTTCCAGGTCATGATGAACGGGATTTTGACTTCGCTAAGAAATATAATCTGCCGATTACTCGCGTAATTCTTGACCCACAAATGGATGTAGAAGATAAAGATGAACCCCTTAAAGGGGCTTATGCCGGTGCTGGTGTTGTGGTTAATTCAGCAGATTTTGACGGTTTAGATAATCGAACTGCCGCTAATAAGATGGCAAAAAAGCTAGAGAAGTTGGAATTAGGAGAACACAAAATTAATTATAGACTGCGTGACTGGTTGATTTCTCGTCAGCGTTACTGGGGAACTCCTATCCCTATGATTTACTGTGAAAAATGTGGGACAGTACCTGTTCCTGATGAACAATTACCTGTTCTCCTTCCAGATGATGTTGTCTTTAAAGCAGGAGAGAACCCTTTGACAACTTCGGAGACTTTCGTTCAGACAGTATGCCCTACTTGCGGTTTGCCAGCCAGAAGAGAAACAGATACCATGGATACTTTCATGTGTTC
>JAGXFZ010000044.1 GCA_024637055.1 Gracilibacter sp.
CGGTCAGGATGCGGACTCAATAGTGACTAGGGAAGATAAAAACAAAGAATTTCTTTTATCTTTTCCTCTCCCTGAAGTAAAGGATTTTCTTGGGCTCGTATATCAATGCTTAATCCATGAGGGAACAAAATCCAATTTGGGCTCTTACTTCACCCCAACTAATATCGTGGATAGGATGGTTAAGGGAAACATCCGTCCCGATTACAATGTACTTGATCCTTGCTGTGGTACGGGACAGTTCTTATTATCATTTGCTGATTATCTTCCGAATCCAGAGAAGATTTGGGGAATAGATATCGATCCTATGGCAGTACATATAGCGAGATTAAACCTACTGCTAAAATACCCTCAAGATTTTAAGCCCAATATATATCATCTTGATACTTTGTTAGATTTAAGTTTAGATCAGCCATCTTCAGACGAGAACTTAAAAAATCGAGATGCTTTATCAGTGCCTTTCCTTAGAGAGCAAAGGTTTGATTTTATTGCAACTAACCCTCCTTGGGGAGCAGGGGTAGATATCCACACTCTTACTAATCTTAAGAAGAAATACTTGAGGATTACTTCGGGAGAGTCGTTTTCCTACTTCTTAATCATATGTCTCGAACTACTTAAGGAAGAGGGAGTGCTTTCCTTTGTTCTGCCAGAATCCATTCTTAACGTCAAAACTCATGGAGACATAAGACAAATAATCCTGGAAAACTGCCATATTAAAACCATAGAGAGGCTGGGTAAAGTATTTAGGAATGTTCTATCTCCGGCAATAATTATGAAACTTGTCAAAACTAAACCGAATGATGACAATGAAGTAATTGTACGGCTGGATGATAGGAAATATAAGGTAGGGCAAAAACGATTTGTAGCCAATCAAGGAAATATATTTGATATCCATATTAATCCTAAAGATGAAGAAATTCTACGAAAAGTATATGCTACGGAACATGTCACGTTAAAAGACAACGCTGAATGGGCTTTGGGAATTGTTACAGGAGATAATAAGAAATTCCTGTTAGCGGAACAGCACAAAGGTTATGAACCGATATATAAAGGTTCTGATGTAGACAAATATAAGCTTAGAAAACCTAGTTTCTACATAGATTTTAAGCCTGAAAAATTTCAACAGGTAGCACCGGAAGAAAAATATAGAGCCCGAGAGAAGCTCATTTATAGGTTTATATCTAACAAGCTCATTTTCGCTTATGGAGATAAGGGGAGTTTGACTTTGAACAGTGCCAATATCCTTATACCCAAGCTAAATAACTATCCCATCAAGGTAATTATGGCTCTATTCAATAGTGCCTTATTTCAGTATATCTATCAAAAAAAGTTTAATACGTTAAAAGTCCTGAGAGGTAATCTGGAACAGCTACCTCTCCCTATTTGGGGGAAAGAAACGTTCACTCATATCTCAGGACTTGTGGACAGGATAATTAGCGGAGAGGACCTGTCTGAGAAACTTGATGAATATATTTTGGAACAGTTCGGCTTCTCTCTGGAGGAAAGGGATTATGTTAATATTTAAGCAAAAAATATCCAAGAACTGTTCATAAAGCTTAGAGGTCCTAATTAGGAAATAGAAGGGAGGAATTTTATTGAATAAACCCAAAGTATTTATTGCTCGAAAAATTCCTAAACATGTAGAAGACTATATTGCTGAATTCTGTGATTATGAAAAATGGGATAAAGATGAGTTTATTCCTAGAGATATGTTGTTGAAAAGGATTCAGGATAAAGAAGGTATCATGCAAGCACGAGTTATTATTGATGAAGAGCTATTAGAATATGCTCCAAAACTAAGGGTAGTCAGTAATATCTCAGTCGGATATAATAATTTTAATATAGATGCCATGAAGGCGAGAAAAATTATTGGAACTAATACACCCGGAGTGCTAGATGATTCGGTTGCAGATTTAGTGTTTAGTTTGACTCTTTGTACTGCTAGAAGAATTGCAGAGTTAGATAAATATGTGAAAGAAGGCCGATGGACTGCAACAGATGACCTGAATCTTTTAGGCACAGATATTCATCATTCGTCTATTGGGATAATTGGCATGGGAAGGATAGGTGAGGCTGTAGCAAAAAGAGCAAAGTTAGGCTTCGATATGGAAGTTTTTTATTATAATAGGAATAGAAAATATAAGTTAGAAGAAGAGCTAGGTGTTAGATATTGTGATTTCGAATCGCTTATAAAGACATGTGATTTTATAGTATTATTAGTACCATCTACCAAGGATACATATCACCTAATAGACTATAAAGAATTTAGTCTAATGAAAAGAAATGCAATTCTTATTAATGCTTCTAGGGGACAAACGGTTAATGAAAAAGCACTTATAAAAGCCCTTCAAGACAAAAAAATATTTGGAGCTGGGCTTGATGTTTATGAACAAGAACCAATTAAATCGAACAATCCTCTTCTTAAAATGTCTAATGTCATAACAGTTCCCCATATAGGCACAGCTACTGTAGAAACACGAGCTAACATGGCTTCTGTAGCGGCGATAAACCTTGTTAAAGCGTTGTATGGAGAAATACCCCCTAATATTGTGCCAGAACTACTATAACTACCTTGATTAAATTAACAGTGATATTTATTCGCTTAAAGGAGGTACTAAAAGGTGTCCAATTTCATTGATAGCTTTCTTGATCCAGTTGAAATTCCAAGAATGGTTAAAGTAAGACAAAACTTTCCAAGACCTATTGTTGAGAATGTGGAAGAAGAATTGTCCATAAAACTCATGGATAAAGAAGTTTCATCGCTCATTAAACCAGGGCAAAGTGTAGCCATTGCAGTGGGAAGCCGGGGAATCAAGGAACTGCCCCTCATGGTAAAAATGATTGTTAGCGTCGTTAAAAAAGCTGGCGGGATACCTTTTATTGTTCCGGCTATGGGAAGCCACGCCGGTGCTACGGCTCAAGGGCAAAAAAATATGCTGATCCAATTGGGGATAAAAGAGGAATATATAGAAGCTCCAATTAAATCATCCATGGATACGGTTGTAATCGGTTGGACAGAATGCGGACTTCCGGTACATCTAGACAAGTATGCTTCTGAAGCGGATGGAATTATCATCATCAATAGGATAAAGCCTCATACTACATTTCGAGGACCTTATGAGAGCGGGCTTCTGAAAATGTTGACGATTGGTATGGGTAAACAAAAAGGCGCTGATATATGTCATGAACTTGGATTTGGTAGAATGGCGGAGAATATTCCGGCTATAGCTAATGTCATTTTAGAGAAAACTAATCTACTTTTTGCCGTTGGGGTAATAGAGAATGCATTTCATGAAGTATGTAGAATAGAAGTCTTGAATGACAAGGAGATTAAGGTTGAAGAACCTAAACTTCTTAAAGAGGCCATAGAATTAATCCCGAAAATTCTCTTGGATGAGTTCGAAGTTCTGGTCATTGACGAAATCGGCAAAGATATCAGCGGAACGGGTTTTGATACCAATGCTGTAGGAAGATATCATTCTGAATATGCATCAGGAGGTCCTAGGATAGCAAAGATTACTGTACTTGATCTCACGGATAAGACTAATGGAAATGGGAATGGGCTTGGTATTGTAGACTTTACAACGAGAAGAGCCTTTGAAAAATTCAATATGGAAATGACTTATCCCAATGCCTTAACTTCCACTATTATCTTAGGTGTGAAAATACCAATGGTTCTTAAGAATGATAAGCAGTCCATACAAGCGGCGGTCAAGACTTGTAATATCCTCGATAAAACAAAAGTAAGAATGGTAAGAATTAAAAATACGAATAGATTGGCAGAAATAGAAGTATCTGAAAGCTTTATTAAAGAAGTAAAGAAAAACGAACATTTAGAAATTATTAGTGAACCATATACACTTAACTTTAATGCAGAAGGGAACCTTTTTTAGGCTTAAATAAATAGATAATAAGACAGGAGGACATTATCGTCCCCCTGTCTTATTATCTATTTATTTACTTCAGTTCTATGACGTGCGCACCACTTTGTAGTTCAAACCCTACTCGTAAAAGATCTAGAGTATATTTACCAGTATCCATGGTATCAAATTCCACGTAATGTTCAGTACCTTCTACCATATTACGTCCTTGGATAGGTACATCATACTCGTTATCACCTACCTTAATTCTGGCATCCAAGAGGTATTCCGGTAGCGGTTGGTTGTTTTGGTCACTAATTTCATAATAAAGTTTAATTTTGTTGTTTTCCTGAATTGCGGAATTTAATCTGACAGTGTAATCTTCTGACGAGAATGTCTGATTAAATTCAACTCTATTATTGTCTGTAAAATAGAGTTGGAGATTGTTCTTGTAGATATACTTGAAAGCAAAGATGTTATGCAGTTCCAGCTCTAGTTTAGTTGTTGTTTCAGGCAAAGGAGTGGTGATTATTCTGTAGGTTCGATTGGTTTGTCTGGGAACAGTAGTTTTGTCACTGTCAGGAATCAACTGTTCAAATGTGACATCTTCAACAGAGAGGATGTCTAACGATTCAACATCTTTATTAGGTTTGAGGTCAAGAACTTTTAGGTCTCTCACACCGTCTTTGGGATACCAACCGATACTTACACCGTCATATATCGTTCCGGTATAATCAAGGTCTAACTCCAATCCTGTATGACTAATCCCTTGTTCTAGAGACTGAAGATCTAGCTCTATCCCTGATACTTCCATTTGTAGAAGGTCAAGATACTTTTTTAGATAATCCTGAGCGAGTAGAATTTTGTCTTTGTTTTCCAAGGCTACTTCGAAGGTGACCCTGGTGAAAGAGTCATCCTCGTGGAATTTGGTAAGTTCCAAGATTAGGGATTCAGCTTCAGGACTAGCTGGAACGAAGTCCAGGGTGTAGATATTATCGGCGTTCTTGTAATATTGTTTCTCGAAGAGAGTGAAAGCCCTAGGGTAGAATTGCTCCTGGTTGTCTTTAAGAGTGATACTATCGAAGTAGTCAAGGTTGATTTCGGTTTCCAGTATAATACTGGTCAGAGAATTGTCCAAAAGGACTTTGGAAAGGGTTAACTTTTTACCATCGAATTCTTTAGTATCATTAACTTTGAGAAAAATGTCATGTTGCTCAGCAAGCTTAAAGCGTTCACTATATTCTCCTTGAGTTTTTCCTAACAAGTAGGAAGACCCTGTAAAGGTGATGAAGACAAAAGCGGCTATAATGCTTATAGATAAGAAAACTTTTTTGGCTCTGAGCAAATATTTTTTTTCAGCAGCATAGTCCTTGACTCCAGATTCATCTTCCAAATCTATATCTTGGAAAGTACTACTGGTCATGTTCTGGTATATCTGTTGACAGTGCTGACATTCGGCAAGGTGTTTAGCTATAACTTTTTTTGTATCTTCTTGGACTTCATCCTCGATATATAGAGGAAGCAGATCTTCAATTAAACTGCAAGGTATTCTTTCTGGCAAACTATTCACCCCCTTTATCTTGTGTATATAACTCTTTAAATTTTTGACGTGCTCGGAATAAAGTAACTTTGACAGAAGAGTCACTCATTCCAGTAATCTGTGAGATCTCTTTATAAGAAAGGCCATTCTTGTCTCGCAGGATAAGGATAGAAGCATAGTTTTCAGAAAGTTTACTGAATACAGTTTTAATCTTTTGCTTGTTTTCTTGCTGTTCCAGGATTAACTCTGGGTCATTGGTACTGTCCGGAGGTATAAGGTTGTGGAGAACATTTTCTTCAGTAAGCAGATACTTACTCTCTTTTTTAATTTTCTTGAGATAGGTATTGCGTGCAATACTGTAGATCCAGGTTGACAGTTTGCTGTCCCCCTTGAATCTGGGTATGGATATTATTACCTGATAGAAAGTCTCCTGAGTTAACTCGCTGGCCAGGTCAGAGTTATAGGTTAGATGATAAAAATATCCGAAGATCTGCTTATGAAATTGGTTATAGATATCCTCGATCTGCTTCATAACACCTCTATCCCCGAAAACAAATTTGCCTTCGATAGTTATGTACTTTTATACCTCTAAAAGTTACAAGAGGAAAAAATGTAACTTTTAGAATGATTAAGAGACATAATAGTAGAATACAGAAATATTATAAATTCTTTAATAGCTGTTTGGTAGTCTTTTCTATATAATTGGTAAAGCATGTAATTCTCCGTTAGATTAGCATAAGTTTTAGCGACTATATGAGTAGTATTAAAAGTAAGAGAATTAAGTACAAGTTTAAATCAGGTGTAGTATTTCATTGTGACGAAAAGCATAGGAGCGTATATTAGGGAGGTAAAAAATGAGGAAATCACTTAAAGTATTATTGTTGTCTGCTCTCAGTATCCTGTTGGTTGTATCGTTAATTGGCTGTTCAACGGGCGCAAATGACAAACCACCCGTGGATGATAATCCACCGGCAGGAGATTCTCCGCAAAATGGCAGTAGCGATCCCAAAGAATACAACGGTGTGACAGGTAAAGTTCTGACTCAGGGATATCCGACAAAGATTGAAAATTATCTTGAAGAGAATAAACTAAAGGAGACCCAACAAGCATTCAACATTGATAATCGGACCTATCTTGTACTCACCATGGGGGAGCAGACTTCAGCTGGTTACGCTATTGAGCTTCAAGATTTAGTTCTTGGAGATGGAACCCTTAAAGTGTTTGTTAAATACGTAAAACCTGGTAAAGATGATATAGTAGCCACAGTAATGACCTACCCTAGCCTAGTCATCGAAACCGATGACATTTATGAAGGGCATTATGAGATTGCTTACGATATTGAGTAAAGTCGGGGACGGTTCTTTACTTTACAAATTATTCCAAAAAGATGCTAATTCATTAATACTCTATCTATGAAGTATAAAAAGAATCAGCGATGTCAGTATAAGACATCGCTGATTCTTTTTATACTTAAGATTCGGTAGTATGTGTTTGTTCTATTCTTCTTCTTCAGCAGGTTCAGGCAGAACCAGGTTAAGACCAATGCCAGCTAGGGTTGCCCAAGCTACCCCATGACTGCTAACCCCGATTCCTACAGCGAAGATAACGGAAGCTATTATAAGATTTTTGGAATGTGAGAAATTCACTTTAGCTTCAATTAAAGTTCGCAGACCGGCTGCTCCGATCATACCGAAGAGCAGGATTGTGACTCCGCCCATGACGGCGGTTGGGATGGACATGATAGCTGCCTGTAAAGGAGTGACAAAACTTAATATGATAGCGATAATGGCAGCTATCCAGATATTAAATACACTGTAGACACGTGTTACAGCTAAGACTCCGATGTTCTCTCCGTAAGTAGTTAGTGGAGGACCACCGAGGAAACTACCTATTCCAGTAGCTACACCATTTCCTAAAATAACTCTGTGAAATCCAGGGTTTTTGATTGGGTCAGACTTAGTGATCTTACCGAGTACGATCATATGACCCAAGTCTTCGATAATGGTTACAAAAGCCAAAGGTGCAAACATTAGAATTGCTGCTTTATTAAAAGTGGGCATAGTTTCTGAAAAAACAACAGGGAATGCAAGAATGTTTTCGGTAGACGCCTTAATTAGGGTGTAGTCTACTAGTCCCATGATAGCGGCAGCGATGTAACCAAAAATTATTGCTAATAGGATAGGAATAATTTTGAAAAAACCTTTAGCGAATATAGAAAAGAAAATTGCGACAGCAAGGGTGAAGATGGCGAGGTACCAGTTTTCAGAAGCCATATTCGCCGCTACTGGGGTTAAGCTTAAACCAATGATGGCGACGACAGGACCGGAAACTACTGGAGGAACGATTCGATGAATCCACCCTGTTCCAACTACAGTCATCAGTAGGTAGACAAGTATATAGATTACTCCAATAGTAAATGCTCCAGCCATGGCAGCTCCTACGTTGTTCTGATCTTGAACAAAATAGGTAAGAGCTCCGATGTAAGCGAAGGAAGAACCTAAGTAAGCAGGGATCTTGCTTCCTGTTAGCAGTAAAAATACGATAGTACCGATACCAGACGCTAGAAGGGCGATTGCTGGGCTTAGTCCGGTTAGGAAAGGGACCAGAACGGTAGCACCGAACATTGCAAAAACATGCTGCAAGCCCAAGGGAATAGCCTTATACAGAGGTAGTCTTTCGTGGATTTGAATTTCTTTAGCCATATTAAACCTCCTTAAATAATATAAACCTCTTCCGTCCGCGAGCAGGAAGAGGTATGATTGCACATATGTACAACGTACTATAATCCTTTCCAGTCTCACGGGACCAGTTTAAAGGTATCAATATTGTCCTCAACAAGAATAGCAAAACAATGGGAATATAGCAATATATATTTAGTTATATTATCAACATTTGTAGAAAAAAATATTATCTTTGCTTGATGATATTAAGATTATACTCAGGATGGCATATTCATTCTATGCAAATATAGACAATAATACTTAGGCAGTACCATAAAAGTCATCCGGTTAACCGGTATTATCTGTTATAATTCTTAGTAATAGAAGGTTGATGGGAACAGGGAGGAGTCTTTAAAAATTGGTTGGGTATGCTGAAATACTGGTTGATGTAGCGAATAGGCGTTTGGATCGAAGCTATCACTATCTCGTTCCGGCTCATCTCTCTATACAAGAGGGGATGATGGTGATGGTCCCTTTGAGAAATAGAAAAGTTCAGGGATTAGTTGTGAAAGTAACTACAGACCCTCCTGAAATAGAAGGCGATTATAAGTTAAAAGCCATCGAGAGTATCTTGGAAGAGCGCTCCTTGATACCTTCTGAACTGATCGATTTAGCTAATTGGCTGGCAGAAACGACAATTTGTCCAGTTGCTCAAGCTTTACATACCGTGTGGCCATTTCTGAAAGGTAAAGCGGAAAAATGGATAATCCCAATGGTGAAAATTCAAGATGAAGATGTTCAGGTGTTGAAACTTCTTGACCCTGATACGTATAATGTTTTAGCAGCACTTAATAGAGCCCGCAAGGGAGGAGTACCTGAAAAGACGCTTTACCAAAGAACTAATGCTAGCAAAAATTTAATTGAAGAAATGATCAGGCAAGGATGGATAAGAACCGAATCAAGGTTTTCGCGAGTTGGAAAAACATATACCGATAATTTATTAGATAATAGTAAAAAGGAATATGTTCTTAATCAGAATGACAATTTCCAAGCAACGAATTCAGTTGAACTAAATGACGAACAAAGTAAAGCAGTGGAGGAAATCTGGAGTTCTTTTCTTCATAAAGATAGTCAGACCGTCCTGCTACATGGCGTTACTGGTAGTGGTAAGACTGAAGTATACAGAGAAGTTGTTTTGAGAGTATTGCAGGGGGGGGGAGATGTTATCCTCCTTGTACCGGAGATTTCTTTGACTTCCCAGATTGCCAAGGTGTTCTTGGAACAATTTGGAGATGTTGTAGGAATCATTCATTCCGGTATAAAAATGAATGAGAAGTTGGAACTATGGCAAAGAATCTTAGGTGGAGAGAAAAGGATCGTGATTGGTGCCCGTTCAGCAGTTTTTGCCCCTTTGAAAAACCTGAGCCTGATAATTCTGGATGAAGAGCATGATAATGCTTATAAGCAAGATGAGAATCCAAAATATCACGCTAGAGATGTGGCCAGGAAAAGGATGGAACTACGAAATGGTTTGGTTGTTCTAGGTAGTGCAACACCTTCTTTGGAGGCGTACACAGCAGCTCAAAGAGATGTTATAAAACTGGTTAGTATAAATAAAAGATATAACCGCAGTGCTTTACCAACAGTTGAAATAGTCGATATGAAGCATGAATTGGCCCAAGGAAATAAAAGTATGTTCTCGTATGCTTTAAGAAGTAAACTTGAAGAAAGAATTTCCAGAGGAGAACAGAGCATTCTTTTCTTAAACCGCCGAGGGTATTCAACCTTTGTCTTCTGTAGAGAATGTGGTTATGTAGCCAAATGTCCACATTGTGATGTTTCTCTCACCTATCATAATCATAAACAAGATCTACAGTGTCATTATTGTGGACATCAACAAGAGGTTTTTCATAACTGTCCGGAATGTGGGAGTAGATATATCCGCTTCTATGGTCAAGGGACACAGAAGGTGGAGGAAGAAGTTTCCGCCCTTTTCCCAGGGGTAGAAGTATTGAGGCTAGATGCAGACACTGCCGCGGATAAGCATAGGGATGTTTTAGAGAGGTTTCGTAAACAAGAGGTGCCTATTCTAGTTGGCACTCAGATGTTATCTAAAGGACTTGATTTCCCCAATGTTACCTTAGTGGGGGTGATTTCTGCCGATCAACTTCTTAATATGCCTGATTTCCGTTCTAGAGAAAGAGCCTTTCAATTATTAACTCAGGTTGCAGGCAGAGCAGGGCGTGCTCAGAAGCCAGGTGAAGTGATTGTTCAAACCTATTCACCGGAAGACCCTGCAATAATTCAGGCTTCCAGACACGATTATAGAAACTTCTTTTGGGAAGAGATAGCTTACCGAAAGGAAAGAAAATATCCTCCTTTTGCCCATATCATTAGGGTTCTGTTATTTCACGAAAAAGAAGAAAATGTTATTAAAGCAGCACACGAATTAGCAGGTTTCATCAGATTATCTCGAGATGATTTAAAAGCAGAAGATTACCATATCCTTGGGCCAGCCCCCGCGGTCATGAGTAAGTTGAAAAACAAGTTTCGGTGGCAAGTCTCAGTTAAGGGTAAAAATCCAGAGATATTAAGAAGAATTGTTTATAACGGTGTACGTGTTTTTTATAAAGACACTTATAGTTCGGGTATTAATCTTAGTATTGAAGTTAATCCTTTGTCATTTTAGCGGAAATAATGGAAGTCAAATTGCTTAGAAAAAAGAAAAAGGGTATAATTAATTGCTGAAAGCTATGATTCGTATAGTTGTATTAGCAGAAGTTGAAAGGAGCGAGCTATAAATGGCCGTTTATAGAATAATTAGCATAGGAGAAGATATACTTAGAGAAAAAGCTAAAGAAGTAAAAAGTGTAACGCCCAATATCCATAAACTTTTAGATAACATGGCTGAGACAATGTATGATGCTGAAGGGATAGGCTTAGCTGCTCCACAGATTGGAGTTCCCAAAAGGGTGGTAGTAGTAGATATCGGCGATGGATTAGTAGAACTCATAAACCCTGTTATTATCTCGAAAGAAGGAGAAGTTATTGATCAGGAAGGATGCTTGAGTGTTCCAAATGTAACAGGCGAAGTGAAAAGAGCCCAAAAGGTAGTGGTTCATGCTTTGGACCGGGAAGGCGTGCTAATGGAATATGAGGCAGAGGATCTGATAGCTAGAGCATTCCAACATGAGATAGATCATTTGGATGGGGTTTTATTCGTGGATGTGGCTGAAAAGATAGCTGAAAAGAATTAAGGAAAAGAAGGTGAAAGACATGAGGCTTGTTTTCATGGGAACTCCCGAATTTGCTGTGCCCTGCTTACAGGCTCTTCAGGAGAAGGGTTATCAGGTCATTAGAGTATTTACTCAACCTGATAGACCTGCTGGTAGGGGTAAGAAGCTCAAGGGAAGTCCGGTTAAAAGCATAGCTGAGAGTCTTAAACTTCCAGTCTATCAACCTGAGAAGATAAAGAGTCCTGAAGCTATAAAAGTCTTAAAAAATCTTCAACCTGAGTGCATAGTGGTTGTAGCTTATGGACAGATTCTATCTAAAGAAATTTTGGAAATTCCCCGTTTAGGCTGTATTAACGTCCATGCTTCGTTGTTACCCCAATATCGCGGAGCAGCTCCTATACATTGGGCAGTTACCAATGGTGAAACCAAGACCGGAGTTACAACGATGTTAATGGACGAAGGTTTGGATACAGGAGATATGTTACTAAAGGCAGAGTATGAAATTGCAGAAGATGCTACTACAGGAGAAGTTCATGATGTTTTGTCTCATCTAGGAGCAGATTTACTTATCTCAACAATACGGGGCCTGGAAGAAGGTAATATTAAGCCTGTACCCCAATCAGGAGAGTTTAGCTATGCGCCCCTACTCAAAAGAGAACATGAACAGATAGAATGGTCTTGGGAAGCTAATAAAATTCATAATAGAATTAGAGGACTTAACCCATGGCCAGGTGCTTTTACCTTTTTCCGGGATGAGCAGGTTAAGATCTGGCAAAGCAGAACTATGCAGATTGAGGTAAACGAATCCTATCCAAGTCAAGGTGAGGTGGGGGGACAAATAATATCCCTAACAGAAAGAGGATTAGCTGTACTTACAGGAAAAGGTCTAGTGGAAATCCTGGAAATCCAACCAGCGGGGAAGAAGAGGATGAGTAGCCGAGACTTTTTTAATGGCAGACGGGGAGAGCTAGGTGAAGTATTCGGAAAATCATAGAAATAACATAAAAAGATCACAGAAACATGAAAGATATATGCAAGATATTATGATATAATAATCCTTAATAATTTATAGCTATAATGAGAATAATTCTAATATTAAGGCTTCACTTCCTAAACATAGGATAAGCATATATTTTCTTTTATTTAGTTAAATATACGGAGTTAGAAGGAGGAAAAATGGTATGATGTTTGATCCGTTTTTATTGCACCCATCGACATTATTATTGATACCAGCTATTATACTGACTATTTATGCCCAGTCTAAGATTAAGAGTGCTTATGGACGTTTCTCTAAGGTAAGAAGCAGTTCAGGCAAGACTGGTGCTGATGTAGCTAGAGCTATTCTTGATGCAAATAGTCTTTATGATGTTAAAGTAGAGCAGGTAGCCGGAGAACTAAGTGATCATTATGATCCTAGAGTTCAGAAGGTAAGGTTGAGTAGCGGAGTCTATGGCAGTACATCTATAGCTGCTCTGGCCGTGGCTGCACATGAGACCGGACATGCGGTTCAACATGCTGACGTCTATGTTCCTCTGAAGATAAGGGCTGCCTTTGTTCCTGTTGCTTCCTTAGGGAGCCAAGTAGGGCCATTGATGGTTATGCTTGGATTCTTCATACCATCCATCCCAGGGTTATTAACCTTGGGAATCTACGCTTTCGCCTTTGCGGTGTTTTTTCAGATTGTCACCTTACCTGTAGAGTTCAATGCCAGTAATAGAGCCTTGGTTTTTCTGGAGGGTAATGGGATGATTTCGGGAAGAGAAGAAGTGTCTGGTGCTCGTAAGATGTTAAATGCGGCAGCTCTAACCTACGTTGCGGCTGCGCTGACAGCTATTCTTACTTTGCTTCGATTTATAATGATTTCGCGGAGTAGGTAAACTATGAAAAATAATAGAGATAGAGATATTCTAATGAATAAAAACATGTCCAATAAAAAGAATGCACGGCTTTTAGCCGTGCTTATTCTTACCAGGGTAGAAACTGAAGGGGCCTACGCTAACGAGCTTCTTCGTTCCCGTCTAGAAGATATGGAGGATGTTCGAGATCGTCATCTTACCACTGCCTTGGTTAACGGTGTTCTTAAAAACAAGCTGACTTTGGATTATGCCTTACGCAGACACCTTAAGAAACCTATGTCTGCTCTTCCTCATGATGTAAGAGCAGTGCTAAGGATAGGGGTCTTCCAAGTTCTTTTGCTGGATAAGATTCCCGTATCGGCGGCTGTTAACGAAAGCGTTAAGATAGTAAAACAGATTAATAAAGGTTTTGCTCCTCTTGTCAATAGTGTATTACATAAGGTTGCAGAAACAGGGTGGAACTTTAAATGGCCGGATAAAGATAAAGAACCTGAACGTTATCTGTCGATTAAGTATTCTCATCCCGAATGGATGGTTAAACGATGGGTGGGAAGATGGGGCTTCTCCCAGACGGAAGAACTACTTCAAGCAAACAACCATCCTTCGCCTACCTGGATTCGGACCAATACTTTAAAGATTTCTAGAGATGAGCTTAAAAATAAATTGGAAAGTTTGGAGATGAAGGTTAGGGAAAGCAGTAAGATTCCTGAAGCCCTATTCATAGAAGATTTTGGAGCGGTAGAAAGACTAGAGGCTTTCGAAGAAGGTTTGTTCACAGTACAGGATGAAAGCTCGCAGTTGGTATCTCATATACTCGGGGTTAAGCCAGGGGATAGCGTGCTAGATGTTTGTAGTGCTCCTGGAGGAAAAACGACTCATATGGCACAACAAATGAATAATTCTGGAACTATTACGGCTGTAGATATTTATCCCCAAAAGCTTGAGCAGGTAGAAGAGCTGGCTCATCGGTTGGGCATTACGATAATCGGAACCCATGAAGGGGATGCTCGTTTTCTGGAAGGTATAGAAGGAAAATTCACCAAGGTGTTGGTCGATGCTCCTTGTTCGGGATTAGGAGTAATTAGAAGGAGATCCGACCTCCGTTGGCAAAAGAGAGAGGATGAGATCAGTAGATTACCAGAAATTCAGTTAGAGCTTCTATTAAAAGCTGCCGATATGGTTGATAAAGGTGGAGAACTTGTTTACTCTACATGCACCACCGAACCTGAGGAAAACTTCGAGATTATTAAGGAGTTTCGTCGTTTAAGACCAGAGTTTACAGCAGTTGATCTTTCGGAATCTCTGCCTTTCGAGGTACAGGAAGAAAGAGATAAAGGTCAATTAAAGAAAGGTGTCTGGCAGATACTGCCCCATCAGCATGATATGGATGGTTTTTTTATAGCGAAGTTTAGACTATAGTTTTTATAATGCTAAGGTGAGAGCTACACCGTAGCATGCACTTTTCGGCAATAGTTCGATTGATGCAAGTGAGAGCTACACCGTAACATACACTTTTCGGCATTGCGACCTCCTGTCGCAAACTGCCGCGCTCCGCATCCGTGCTCCGCTTGTCGTGTACGCTACGGTGTAGCTTGGATAGCATTGGGGATGTGGGCTGTGGCTCTGCATGTCTTGCATGTCTTGCATGTCTTGCATGTTATGGTGTTGCTTAAATGCAGTATTAGCCTCTAGTGCAATGCAGCATTATGCCTTAAATAGCCGCTATGGTAAAAGTGAAAGAATACATAATGTTCAAAACTAAATAACAATATATTAGAAAAAATATATTTAAGCTAAGGATATGTTTATAAAGAAAGAATTGGGTGAATAATACTTAATATGAAAATGTTGGATGCTCGTGCTTGCCTTGAAGAGGAAATAGTAGGTATATGTTTAGAAAAAGGTATTAAAAAATATCGTGCTAATCAGGTATTCGGGTGGGTTCAGCAAAAGGCAGCTCGAAATTGGGAAGAAATGAAAAATGTTGGGAAAGACGACAGAGAGAAGCTTAGCAGCGTTCTCTTTATTCAACCTTTGGAGATTGTCAGAGAAGAAAGTTCCCAAGATGGTACTATGAAATTTCTATTTCGGTTAGCTGACGGAGAGAGTATAGAAACAGTTCTTATGAACTATGAGAACTATACTACTAGGGATAGACATACTATTTGTGTATCAACTCAAGTAGGGTGTCCGGTGGGATGTTCTTTTTGCGCTACAGGTATGGAAGGGTTCAAGAGGAATCTGACCACTGGCGAGATTACAGGCCAGGTATTAGAGATTGTGCACTTGATTCGACAAAGAGATCAAGATTTTGGAGTTACCAATATAGTGTTTATGGGAATGGGAGAACCTTTTCTCAATTATGATGCTGTGATGAAAGCCATTACGCTATTAAACAATGAAAATGGACAGAATATTGGGATGAGGAGAATGACTATCTCTACCAGCGGAGTTGTGCCTAAGATAATTAATCTCGCTGAAGATAATACTCAGGTCGGCCTGGCTGTATCTCTGCATTCTGCTAGAGATAAGGTTAGGGATGCTTTGGTACCTATGAATAAAAAATATCCTTTAGAAAAACTGCTGGAGGCTTGTAAGATTTATTCTTCCAAAACAGGTAGGAGGGTTACATTTGAGATGGCACTTCAAAACGAAAATACAAATCAAGAAGAAGCCCAAGCTCTTAGCAAGCTAATGAAGGGTATGTTAGCCCATGTTAATCTAATACCTGTCAATCCTGTGGTTGAAAGCATCCAAAGACCAGCCCGTGAAAAAATAACTATGTTCAAAAAGATACTTGAAGCAGCTAAGATTTCAGTTTCTGTTCGGGAAGAGAAAGGTATAGATATCGATGCTGCCTGTGGCCAACTAAGACAGCGCTTGGAGTGTGAAAGACATGAATCTGTTAACCAAAGTTGAAGTGGTTGCAGAGTTTATTTTTACTTTTATCTTTAAAAAACCTATTGGTACGATTCAACCTGTTCAGGTGGCCAGAGAACTTCTTAGAACTATGCTTAAGAATAAACAGGTTAGTATTTCTAATGTCTATGTTCCTAATGTCTATTGCGTTCATATGAATCCTGAAGATTATGCTGTTTTAGAAAGCTTTGGAGAGACTTTTCTTATAGAGCTCGCTAAGCATTTATATGATCAAGGATGCAAACAAGGTTATACTTTTCTCAACCTTCCAGTGGTAGAGATAAAAGCCGTTGAGGATATTTCCTTGGGGAGTGTAAAGATTAAGATCGAATTTAATGAAACAGTTGTCGCTAATTGGGAAATTGAAGAGGAAAACTATGATAATAACTCTGAAGAAATAGAAAAAACAACTGTCTTGGTAGATAGTGCAAGATTTGCAAGGTCATTAGAGGTTAAAGCGGGAAGGAAAAAGAGAAATTACCTAGAAATTATAAAAGGTACAGATGAAGGTAAAACTTACTATCTTGATCAAGATGAAGTTCTTGTCGGCAGACATGAGGACTGTGCATTTGGAATCAATGACTTAGAACTCTCGCGTAGACATTTTAAGCTTTACTCAGAGGACAGAAGATGGTTCGTTCAAGACCTCGGAAGTACGAATGGTACTTATGTAAATAAGCTGAGAGTGGACAGATATATGGTTAATCCTGGAGATAAGATTAAAGCTGGACAAACCTTATTAAGATTCAATGTTGAAAAGTAAAGTTTGGTGGTTTGATACAAATGTTTATCGTATTTGGAAGAATTCTTTTTCTAGTATTTATCTACCTTTTTTTGCTAAGGCTTTTGACAGTAATGCTTGCTGATTTGAGAACTAAAGGTATATTAACAAAAACAGAAGTGGATTATGGCTGCCTGGAGGTGCTAAATGGAAGCGATATGCTGCCTAAAGGCCGTAAAATTAGGCTTGATCCTCGCGGGATAAGTATTGGCAGAGGCAAGCATAATGACATTGTTGTTCCTGACCATTACTGTTCTCTTGATCACGCTGAATTTAGACATCTAAAAGGGATCAGCACGGTTGACGATGTTGGTAGCACTAATGGAACGTGGGTCAATGGAGAAAGGGTAACATCCGAAGTACAACTAGTTCCAGGTGATTTTATAAAAATAGGTGGAATTACTTTTCATTATTCGAGGTGGAGAAATGAAAGCAGTTAGTATTTATGAAACAGGCTGTGTAAGAAAGAACAATGAAGACAATTTGCTTATTATGTCTGAGGTTAATCTGTTTGCTGTGGCGGACGGAATGGGGGGACATAATGCGGGTGAAGTGGCCTCTAAGTTGGCGCTTGAAGAACTGGAGAAAAGATCTTCAGCACTTCTTGACACCGAGGACGAAGACATCCAGGAATGGATGTCCCAAGCTATGATAGAAGCCAATAGACTCGTCTTTGAAGCATCGTCTGATTCTCTGGAAACAGAGGGAATGGGAACAACGCTTACTGCGTTGGTGATTAATGGGGTTAAAGCAGTAATCGGACACATCGGTGACAGCAGGATCTATCTTTGGAGGGAGAACACTCTATCTCAGCTTTCGGAAGATCATTCTATGGTTAATGAGCTTGTTCGTTTGGGTCAGCTAACTGAGGAGAAGGCTCGAGATCATCCTCATAGGAATGTATTATCTAGAGCTTTAGGTGTGGAGAGAAGCATTACTATCGATTGCTTCCAATTCCGAGTCCAAGATGATGATGTATTTATCCTATGTACCGATGGTTTTTCCAATATGATTAAGGATGAGGAGATGGTTACCGAGTTTTCTTCTTCCGGAACTTGGGAACAGCGTCTGGATAACCTTAGAAGGAATGTATTAGACCGAGGAGCACCTGATAATTTCACGGTGATTTGTTGTGTATTGGGGCAGTGAGAAAAATGCTAAACAGTATTCTTCTTCGCATCCTAACCTTAGCTATTTTGTGGATAGGTTTAGGAGTACTTACATTTGATGATATGGTAGGAACGGGTAGCCAGTTTATTTGGCAGGCTGCTGCTTTTTCTATGCTTGTTATGATAGGAGCTTTCATAGAGTTCTATTTAGGCTATGACGGAGACACCAATTTATTCCCTGTGGTACAGACTATTATTGTTATTGGACTAGTATTCCTTATCAGGATTAATCCTGCAATGGCAGAGGACCAGTTTATTTGGGCTAATCTCGGCTTGTTGTTATATTATGTGGTTCTTTTTGGGTTGAGAGATTACAGAAAGCTGGGTCAGTACCAATATTTGTGGGGGCTAGCTGCTCTCCTTTTGCTTGTTCTTACTTTAATATTTGGTGTTACTATTTATGGTGCAACCAATTCAATCAGAGTGGGGAGTTTCGGTTTTCAGCCGGAAGAACTAGTTAAGATTGCACTCCTGCTCTTTATGGCCTCCTATTTGGATATTAATAAAGAACTTCTGCGTATTGGAACTGTTCAGGTAGGTAGATTTTCCCTCCCAGATAAAAGAACACTTGGGCCTTATGTTATTATTGGAATGTTTGTACTAGGAATACTAGCTGCCCAGAAAAGTTTAGGGACAGCTTTAGTGTTCTTCCTACTTATGGTATTCATAATCTATATGGTTACCGAAAGGGCTATATATTTGCTAATGTCGTTACCTGTCGTTGCTATTTCAGGCACTCTTGGATATTTCCTTTTTGGTCATGTCAGGGTAAGAATAGGTGCTTGGTTAAATCCTTGGGTTGACGCTACCGGAGGTGGGTACCAGATTGCCCAATCCCTTTTCGCTATCAGTGGGGGCAGAGTCCTAGGTACTGGCTTGGGAAATGGTATAGGAGCTTATCAGATACCCTTCCCTGAAACGGATTTTATCTTTGCTGTGATAGCTGAGGAAATAGGATTCATCGGTGCTATGGCGGTAATTAGTCTATTCATAATCGTAGTTATGAGAGCGTTTGCAGTAAGTATCAAGGCTGTAGACAGATTTGGACAGATACTGGCAGCGGGTATAGGGATATTAATTGGGGTAGAAGCACTTATTATTTTGGCAGGGGTGACCAAGCTGCTTCCTTTAACAGGTATTCCCCTTCCTTGGATGAGTTATGGAGGAAGTTCTATGTTGGTTCACTGTATTCTCCTAGGTATCTTGGCTAATATATCTCATAATTCCTCTTTTACCGTAAACAGTGTCCAAATGGGAAAGCGGGTTGGTGTCTTGTGATTGGCGGAATACGTAAAATAGCTATGATAATGGTGTTTAGCTTCTTGTTTCTTAGCTTAGGATTGGTTTATTGGCAGGTTGTTAATGCCGATACCATGCTTGAAAAACCTGCCAATAGAAGGACTATACTTCTAGAAAGAAGAATAATAAGAGGTGGAATCTACGATATTAATGGGGTTGCTCTAGCCGAGACTAGAATTAGCGATAAGGGCAAGGAACGTGTATATCCACATGGGGAGACTTTTCAACCTCTGTTGGGTTACGCAAGTTTGGAATACGGATCTTCAGGATTGGAAGCTACTTTGGCCGAAAGTCTTCTAGGTCTAAACGAAAACTCTATAATGCGTGATATACAGAATAGTTTTGACTTAGAAAGAAGTGGCAACGATGTTATCCTTACCATTGACTCGCGTCTTCAAGAGGTCGCTTATGATGGACTTAAAGGGAAGTCAGGAGCAGTCGTAGCTATTGATCCAAGGAACGGTGATGTTCTAGCTCTAGCTAGTCAACCTAGTTTTGATGCCAATACCTTGGAAAAAGATTGGAATAAGATTCTTAATAAACCAGGGAGCCCGTTGCTCAATCATGCCTTTTCTCACTTTCCGCCTGGTTCGATCATGAAAGTTATTACTTCTGCCGCTTTATTTAAAGCGGGACAGGATATGACAGATATATATAATTGTGAAGGTTCGACTATAATCAATGGGCAAGTAATTCAGGATGGGAAAGCTCATGGATGGGTCAATTATGATTTGGCACTTGCTTATTCATGCAACACCTACTTTGCAGTGCATGGTATAGGTGCAGGACAAGATATTTTTCTGCAAACAGTTTCAGGGTTTGGTTTTGGAAGAGAAATACCATTTGAACTCTATGTCCCTCCGAGTTCAATAACCAAGGATGAAAATCTGCCAGCTAATCTGGCGATAAACTTATTTGCTGAAAGCACATTTGGTCAGGGACAAGTGATGATTAGTCCTTTCCATATTGCTCTAATTACAGCTGGAATTGCTAATAACGGGGAGATAATGGTTCCACATCTTATTGACAGAGTGATTAATACAAAGCAAAATGTAATATATGATAATCAACCCGAATTATGGCTAAATGCTTTGACCTCAGATGAAGCTGAAAAGATAAAGAGCGGCATGATTTTGGCAGTTAATGAAGGAACTGCTACTCCAGGAGCTTTACCTGAAGTTCAGGTCGCAGCCAAAACAGGTTCAGCAGAACCTGGAGGAAATAATAAAACACATGCCTGGTTTATTGCTTTTGCACCAGCAGAGGATCCACAGATCGCTGTTGCAGTATTAGTGGAACATGGAGGATCAGGTGGTGGAGCAGCAGCTCCTATTGCTAAGGCAGTTATAGAGAAAGCCTTAGAAAGGAAAGAAGGTGACGTTTAAGTGGGTAAAATGTATGGAGGAAGATACGAGATAGGAGAGAAGATCGGTTCAGGCGGGATGGCAATAGTATATAAAGCGAAAGACACCCTGCTTAACAGGACGGTTGCAATAAAGGTATTAAGGGAACAATTTGTATCTGATGAAGGTTTCATTAGGCGTTTTCGTAGAGAAGCCCAATCAGCAGCAAGTCTTTCCCATCATAATATAGTTTCTATCTATGATGTTGGTAAAGATGGAGAAGTTGACTATATCGTTATGGAATATGTTAAAGGTCAGACCCTAAAAGAGCTCATCCGCAGCAAGGCTCCCTTTTCTACGGAGAGGGCCATCTACATCGTCCGGCAGATTGCTGAAGCCCTAGCTCATGCGCATGCTAATAATATTATTCATAGGGATATTAAACCTCAGAATATCCTAGTTACTATAGATGGCAGAGCTAAGGTAACTGATTTTGGAATAGCTAGAGCAGCATCATCAGCTACGCTTACACATACAGGGGATATTGTTGGGTCGGTTCATTATCTTTCCCCGGAACAAGCCAAAGGGGCTCAGACTAATGAACAATCAGACATTTATTCTTTAGGAATAATTTTATTCGAAATTATAACAGGTAAAGTGCCTTATGATGGAGATACACCTATTACTATCGCCCTTAAGCATATCCAGGAAGAAGCACAGTTACCGAGTACGGTGCTTACCGGAATTAGCTCAGAGTTGGATGGGGTAATCATGAAGGCTCTAGCTAAATCTGTCCAAGATCGTTACAAGAGCGCCGGTGAGTTTCTAAGCGATTTAGATAGAATTCAGTCAGGGCAGACAATAATATGGGATAGAAGTATGACAGAAGAAGCTGGTAATGAGACCCAGATTCATAAAGGATTACGTCAAAAAATAAATGGTGCAAAGCAACCTGGCGATAAGGAAGATACACTTCACCGAAAAGGGAAGAAAAAGATACCTCTTATAGCCTTATTAGCTCTTATAACTATTATTCTAATTGGAGGGACTGCCTCAGCACTTTGGAACTTATTCTATGTGCCAGAAGTGTACGTTCCTGATTTGAAGGGACTGACCATTGAACAGGCTAGCATAAAGTTAGAAAAAGACGGGTTGATACTAGGAGAGAATATAGAATACGATTTTAGTGAAGAAATCGATAAAGATAGAATCGTAAGTCAGAGCTATCCTCCGGATACCCTAGTTAAGGCTGGCCGCATCATAGAGGTTACGCTAAGTGAGGGCATGGAGATTATTGCATTCCCCAATGTCACCACCACCCATCCTCTTGCTGAAAATGCGATCAGCACGATTAAAGCGGCAGGTTTCGAAGGTGAAATATCGATTGAGACAATGCTTCATCCAACAATTCCGGAGAATAGAGTTATTGAACAAAGTCCTGCCCCTTTAGCTATGTGGTCCAAAACAGGAGATATCAAGTTATTTGTTAGCGGTGGAGAAGAACTCTCTATGGCAGTTATGCCTGATGTTACTGGTATGCCTTCGAAGGAAGCGAAGATCAGTTTGGAAGCTTATAAATTGGTGGTTAGAGCTGAGACTGAGATGTCATTCTTATTCCCGACAGATGCCGTGATAGAGACTGTTCCAGCACCAGGCAAACCGGTTAAACAAGGTTCCGAGGTCCTGATTGTCATATCCGAAGGTCCAGGACCGGTTCCGTGATAGTAATTCTTGCTTTACTTCTTATTTAATATTATTATTCTAATCAGACAACCAACTAAAACATGAGGTGAAACAAGAATATATGCTTATTCAAGGTACACTTGTTAAAGGGTATGGTGGATTTTACTATGTTTTCGCTAATGACCGAGTATGGGAGTGCTCCCTGCGCGGTCGTTTTCGTGTCCAAAAGCAAGATTTTATAGCTGGAGATAAAGTCCTGATTCTCCCTGAAACAGAAGAAAAGGCAACTATTGAAAAAGTTTTGGTACGAAGGAACTTATTAATTAGACCTTCCATAGCTAATGTCGATCAGGTAATTTTAGTATTTGCCGGCGCAAGCCCTAATCCCGATTATAATCTTTTGGATAGATTATTGATTCAGGCAGAGAATGTAGGAATGGATATTCTGATTGTTTTTACAAAGCTCGACCTAATCGATATGGAAAATGATCATTTGATTAACTATTATCGAGAGATGGGTTATGCGGTTATAAAGGTCTCAAATAAGACTAGGCAAGGTATAGATGAATTAGTCCCATTTTTTAGAGATCGGGTTTCTGTATTAGCAGGACCTTCTGGCGCAGGGAAGTCAAGCCTTATAAATTCGCTTGATTCCAGCAAGGAGTTAAAGACCGGTGAAGTTAGTATTAAGATAGGAAGAGGAAGACATACAACAAGACACGTTGAGCTTATCCCCATTGCAGGCGGACTTGTAGCTGATACACCTGGATTTTCTTCTTTATTTCTTACCGGCATGAAGAGAGAAGAATTGCAAAATTATTTTCCCGATTTTACTGAGCATAGGGATTGTAGGTTTAAAAGTTGTCTTCATGATAAAGAGCCAAGATGTGGGGTTAAAGAAGCACTTGACAAGGGGTTAATACTTCCTTCCCGGCATAAGCATTATCTGCAGTTTTTAAAAGAAGTGATAGAGAGTGAGCGCAAGTACTAAATTTAGTCATGCCAAGGTGAGAGCTACACCACAGCATACACTTTTCGGCAATAGTGTAGGCAATCCTAAGGTGAGAGCTGCACCGTAGCATGCACTTATCGGCAATAGCGACATCCTGTCGCTAACTGCAGCGCTCCGCATCCGTGCTCCGCTTGTCGTGCATGCTACGGTACAGCTTAGATAGCATTTGGGCTGTGGGCTGTCTGGCTCCGCTTGACGCGCATGCTGCGATGCACCTCTAAGAATCAAGTAATAGGACCGAACATTTAGTACTTTTTAGGCTAAAAGAAGGGTTTAAGTAGAAGAATAAAGAATAAACTATAATTATGTGAGAAATGTAAAAAAGAACTATTTGAATCGAAAGAGGTTTATTATGGGTATAATTATTGCTCCCTCAATCTTGTCGGCGGATTTTGCTAAATTAGGCGAGGAAGTAAAACTTATAGAAGATGCAGGGGCAGAGATGCTGCATATCGATATTATGGACGGGCATTTTGTTCCGAATATATCTATTGGGCCTGGAGTTGTTAAGTCTTTACGTCGCGTATCGAAGTTGGAATTTGATGTCCATCTCATGATTGAAAATCCCGAAAGGTATATAGAAGAATTTGCAGCAGCAGGGGCGGATATCATCACTGTGCATATCGAGGCCACCAAGCATATCTATCTCATTATCCAACAGATAAAATCCCTAGGAATAAAAGTGGGAGTATCTTTGAATCCTGGGACACCCTTAGATTTGCTAATATACATCCTTCAAGAACTAGACATGGTATTATTAATGACGGTTAATCCTGGCTTTGGAGGGCAAAAATTCATGCCGGAAGTTTTACCAAAAATTGTAGCCTTATCTGGAATTCTTAAGGAAATAAATCCGGATTGCAAAATCCAGGTTGACGGTGGAATCAACACTGATACCGCTCGCTTAGTTAGCCGAGCTGGGGCAGATATACTTGTTGCTGGAGCAGCGGTATTTGCAGCACCTGACCCTCAAAAGGCGATGAAGGATATTCTTAGGGCAGCGAAGGAAGAACAGTAAGAAAGATTTGGTGGTGTCAGATGAGAGTTATAGTGCTAGCGAATGGCGAATGGGATAGCGAATGGGGACGGTCGGAGTTAACCACGGAAAAGTCGGATTTGTTAATCTGTGCAGATGGAGGGGCTAACCTAGCAATTTCTTCAGGGGTAATACCTGATATCTTAGTAGGAGACCTTGATTCTATAACGCAAAAAAACCTGGCAAAATGCCAGGAAAATAACGTTAAGATAAAAAAATTTCCCAGTCAGAAGGATAAAACCGACTTGGAGTTAGCCATGGAATATGCTCATATGTATCTGGAATCCTATGGAATTTCTAATGATGAGATCTTTCTATATGCAGCTGGAGGCAAAAGGCTTGATCATCTACAAGGGAATATAGCTTTAATGCTAGGCTTTGCTCTAAAAGGTAGAAGGATTAAAATGATAGATAAAACTTATGATGCATGGATTATGTTACCTTCAGAAGAGATAGTAACAGGGTCTGTAGGACAGGAGATTTCCCTTATTGCACTGTCTGAGGAGACTCGAGTTTCATCTCAAGGGCTATTTTATCAGCTCGACAACTTATCCCTCTTGCAAAGTGCGACTAGGGGAATTAGTAACGTATTCACTGAAGAAGAAATTCAACTCAAAGTACATAAAGGCAACCTATTAGTAGTCTTGGTAAAAGAAGAGAAACAATAAAGTACAAAACCCCAGCTCAAAAGCCAGGGTTGTTTATTGTAGGAATATTAGTTTCTTATTTGATTGTTAAATAGCACGTTGTACTTTACCAGAACGTAGGCATCTCGTACAAACCTTGACTTGGGTGGGAGTGCCGTTAACAATAGCACGTACTCGCTGGAGGTTTGGTTTCCAGGTACGCTTGGTACGAATATGGGAGTGACTGACGTTCATACCAGTAGATACTCCTTTACCGCAAACAGAACATATTTTAGCCATGATTTCTACCTCCTTTGCACCCAAAAATGACACTACTACAGTTTAGCAGAATTATAGATAATTGGCAAGGGTATGATATTTATATTTTTAAGAGAAGTGATACAAGTATTTGGACTTAGCATTTGACTAATACCTAGGAATTATATTATCCTATTTATAACTGAAAAAAGATAGTTGTCCTTGGATTAAGTTTTAAACTGATTGAATACTTTCTAACGAAAAGGTATTATAGTTTATATATCCTATAGGAAAGAGAGGCTGCGGATATGGGGAAATTATTAGAAAATAATCTAGGTCAAGTGGACATTTCTGAAGAAGTAATTGCAACCATTGCTGGTGCGGCAGCAATTGAATGCTATGGACTGGTAGGAATGGCTTCCCGGAAGATTTCCGATGGTGTTTCAGGTTTGCTTAAAAGGGAGAACTTAGCTAAAGGTGTTATAGTCACTTTTCAGGATGATGCAGTGGTGATAGATCTTAATATCATAGTTGGTTATGGAGTGAAAATATCCGAAGTCGCAGCTAATGTTATGGACAGAGTTCAATATACTGTTGAATCAATGACCAAGTTAAAAGTATCTGAAGTAAATGTTAATGTTCAGGGAGTAAGATTTTTAGAATAGATAGATCAGTAGTAACGATAATTGTGATGTTATAATGAGTAGGAGGATATGCTTTGAAAGTGGTGACAGATTCCAAGATCATAACCATAGATGGAGCTATGCTTAAGAGGATGTTGATCTCTGGGTCAAACCTCTTAGATAAGAAGAAGAAGGAAATTGATTCTCTCAATGTTTTTCCTGTGCCCGATGGGGATACGGGAACAAATATGCACCTGACTTTCAAGGCAGCTGCAGTAGCTGCTGAAAAAGTAAGCCAAAACTCCATTTATGAAGTTGCCGGCGCTGCTTCTATGGGGTCATTGATGGGTGCCAGGGGGAATTCAGGAGTAATTCTATCTCAGATAATGAGAGGTTTTGCTAAAGGATTAGAAGGCTTAAAAGAAGCCAATGCTCTTCAGATTGCCAATGCTCTGCAAATGGGTGTAGATACCGCCTATAAGGCGGTAATGAAACCGGTAGAAGGAACTATCTTAACAGTCTCCAGGGAAACTGCTAAAGGAGCAGCCGTTAAAGCGAAAAGTGGAGATCCTGATATTCTGGCAACTCTTAAGGCGGGATATGAGAATGGACAAATAGCTCTGGCCAAGACTCCAGATTTACTTCCAGTTCTTAAGCAAGCCGGTGTCGTAGATGCTGGGGGCGAAGGATTCTTAACTATTATTGATAGTTGGGTTAGTTCTTTAGAGGGAAAGGAAGCAGTTAATTTTAAGGCTCCTGAGCTACCTTCACAAAAAGGGGCTGAAGCTACAACGGTGGGAATTTCTAGAGTAGAAGAGCTGGAATTTCCTTATTGTACTGAATTTCTAGTTAAAGGAAAGAACCTTGTTACTGATAAGATAATAGAAGATTTGTCAAATGAAGGAGATAGTCTATTAGTTGTAGGAACTGATGAAGTGGTGAAAATACATGTTCACACCCAAAACCCAGGACTTATTCTTGATTATGCTATTAAATATGGGACACTTCATGAGATTCAAATAAGTAATATGCATTCCCAAAATGAAAAGGCTGCTCATAATGATAAAGAGCCTATACATGTTGAGGATAGCCAACAGCTTCCGATTAATAACGAAGAATCACTTGAAGAAATTGTCGAGGAGCCATTTAAAGAACATGGTATTGTTGCAGTAACTATGGGGGAAGGTATTGCGGAAATATTTAAGAGTCTGGGTGTAGACGAGATCGTCTATGGCGGACAGACCATGAATCCTAGCACCAATGATTTAGCTGAAGCGGCCAGAAAAGTGCGAGCGCAAAATGTATATATATTGCCTAATAATGGTAATATTATTATGGCAGCTAGTCAGGTGAATGTCTTACTAGAAGATAGCCAGGTGCATGTTATCCCTACCAAATCAATACCTCAAGCCATAGCTGCTTTATTAAGTTTTAACCCTGACCTTAACCATGAAGGAAATAATCAGGGTATGACAGATGCTATAAAACAGGTAATGTCGGGAGAAGTCACCTATGCAGTTCGAAGTTCTCAATTTGGGGAATTGGAAATAACCGAAGGTGATATCCTAGGATTAGTAGAAGGGGAAATTACCACTACTGCTAGGGATATTTTCGAGGTAGCACAAAATGTCTTAGAGAGTATGAGTTGGCGGGAAAAAGATATTATAACTATTTTTTATGGTAAAGATATGGCAGAGGAAGATGTACAGGTATTACAAGACTGGCTGGAGAAGGAAAAACCTGATATTGAAGTAGAGGTATATCCAGGAAAACAGCCGTTATACTATTATATATTAGGTGTTGAATAGAAACTCTTCCCTTCGGTTATCCGAAGGGTTTTCTATTTAAGAAAAAAGGTGATAATATATGAAAAACAGTAGAGTATTTGACCTGCTGGGACCTATTATGGTAGGTCCATCAAGTTCGCATACAGCGGGAGCGGTAAGACTTGGCCTGATGGCTGGCAAAATTCTAGCCATGGATACTAAAAATGCCCGGATTCTTTTACATGGATCCTTCGCCCAAACAGGCAAAGGCCACGGAACACACCTTGCATTGGTTGCGGGACTTCTGGGTATGTATCCTGACGATGAGCGGATAAAAGATGCCATACAACTTGCTGAGGGGTATGGTCTTGATATCAGCTTCGAAAATGCTGATCTCGGACAAGTTCACCCTAATTCTGTTAAGTTTGAGCTTACCGGTACTAACAATCAGAGAGCTACCATCGTTGGCTCCTCTCTTGGCGGAGGGAAAGTCACGATCACCGAAGTTAATGAATTTAAGGTAAAATTTACGGGAGAATACTTTACGTTGATAGTGGTGTATACGGACTATCCAGGAATGATTGCCGAAATAACTACTAAAGTTGCTTCAGCTGGAATTAATATCGCCCAAATGAAAGTTTCCAGAGAGGGCAGAGGTCGAAGGGCCTTGACTGTAATCGAAGCGGATGAAGTTATCAGCAATCTTCTAATTGAACAGATAAAAGAATTACCAAAGATTGAAAGTGTTATGTATTTGGGACAACTGAATTAGGAGGATGCAATATGCGTTCTTATCAGGAACTGTTGGAGAAAGCTAATTCGCTGCAACTTAAGATAAGTGAGATTGTAATTCTGGAAGAAGTTCAAGCAACGGGATTAGCCAGAGTCCAACTACTAGAAAGAATGAAACAGAATTACTCTGTCATGCAGCAATCGGTAGAACAAGGCTTAAGAGGTGAGTGGAAATCCTATTCCGGAATGGTAGGAGGTGATGCTGCTCGTCTTATAGAATATGGAATAAAGGATAAAAGCTTACTTGGGCAGAGGATGAATAATCTTGCTGCCAAAGCGATAGCGGTTGCCGAAGTCAACGCTGGCATGGGGAAAATAGTAGCTGCTCCGACAGCAGGGGCCTGCGGTGTCTTACCTGCAGTCTTATTGACAGTTCAAGAGGTGCTTGGAACGTCTGAAGAAGATATGGTAATGTCTCTTTTTGCCGCAGCGGGGATAGGTATGATAATCGCAGAGAGAGCAAGTGTTTCTGGGGCAGAAGGTGGATGTCAGGCGGAAATCGGTTCAGCATCAGCTATGGCCGCAGGAGCGGCGGTTGAATTAGCAGGAGGAACACCTGAACAGACAGCCCATGCTGCAGCGATTGCTCTGAAAAACTTTCTGGGAATGGTTTGTGACCCTGTAGCAGGCTTGGTAGAGGTTCCTTGCATCAAAAGAAACGCTATGGGCGCCATAAAAGCTGTTACCGCCGCTGAGATGGCTTTGTCTGGCATTAAAAGTGCTATCCCCCTGGACGAAGTTATTGACACGATGGCTTCTGTTGGAAGAGAAATGCCTTGTAGTCTGAGAGAGACTGCTCAGGGTGGACTAGCAGTGACTCCGACTGGTCAGAGAATAAGAGACAGGTATTCTTAAAGAGTAAGTTAGTGAGGATCAGGTGAGAGAATGCTTCAGAAAGATCATCTTTTTCAAAGTATATATAGAGCGGTTAAGGCGGAAGAGAAGCAAGGGTTTATTAATACTGGAGCTGTAGGCGGTTTCAGTGGCTACCTTGCTGATGCTATGTCCGAACTAGATGATATCTTTCCACTAGAAATAATGGAGAGTTTAAAAGTTAAGGCCATAACTTATGGAGAATCCAGCCCGTTTAAGAGACGTTCACTTTTAGTTGAGATAAAAGAATTATTATCTGCTTTGGAGATTAATTCAGTATCCGATAAACTACCCAAAGCTACTTCTCAAGAAAACATCACGCCAGCCCATGATAATAAACAACCCGCCCAAAAATTAGAAAAGGTTGAACGTGAAAGATTAGATACTTCCGCTATACAATATGTTAAAGGAGTTGGACCTCAAAGAGTCATCCAGCTTGGCAATCTAGGTATAAAGACTGTGGAAGATTTATTCAAGCATTACCCCAGGAAATATGAAACTCGCCAAAAACGCAGGATCGATGAGTTGACAGACGGAGAACTAGCAACGATTAGTGGCAAGGTAACAGGTAGTCAAATCAGTAGAGGTCGTATTAAAGTTATCAAATTAAATATCGAACAGGATTATAAAAGTATTCATGCTATCTGGTTTAATCAAGTACATATAGTCAAACAATTCCCTCATGGGACAGAAGTCTCGGTGACCGGAAAAGTTCGTTGGAACAAGAGGATTCCAGAAATACTGGCTACAGATATTACCAAAGGTTGGGACGAAGGGCCAGAGGAAAAGATTGTAGCTATTTACCCAGAAACGGCACGGCTTAACTCTAAGGCTATACGGGAAATAATAAAAAATACTCTGCCTCAGGCCGATAAGCTTTTCCCTGAAGTATTTCCCTCAGGAGAGACTGAGCTAATGGCACGCGCTGAATCCTTTAGGGAGATACATTTTCCATCTTCTAAGGCTAAGCTTACGCAAGCAAGGGCAAGGCTAGTAATTGAAGAAATCTTATTTCTTCAGCTAGCTATAGCACGTTTACGCTCGCCTAGCAGGGATGAACCAAGCCCGGTCTTAAATAGTGGCGGAAAGCTAGTGAAGGAATTTATCTCTTTGCTTGATTTCAGACTTACCGCTGCCCAACAAAGGGTTATCCAGGAGATTTTTCAGGATATGGAATCTGATAATGGTATGACTCGTTTGGTTCAAGGAGATGTGGGATCAGGGAAAACTGTGGTAGCTATGGCAGCTCTTCTTCAGGCAGTGGGATCTGGTTTCCAGGCTGCTATGATGGCACCAACGGAAGTACTGGCCCAACAGCATTTCGAATCACTCAGTAAAGCTTTTAAGCCTTTAGGTGTAGAGGTAGCACTACTTATCGGTAACCAGGTTAAATCAGAAAGAGAAAAGATTCTTTATGGAATACTTAGTGGTAAGGTTCAGGTTATTGTGGGCACC
>JAGXFZ010000045.1 GCA_024637055.1 Gracilibacter sp.
AATATAAATGGAGATTGGAAGATATCTTCAGTAATGATGATGAGTGGGAGAAAACATTCGCCCTAGCGGAGAAGACGGTAGCTGAATCTCAGAAATTTATTGGCCAACTAGACCAAAACGTAGATATCTTTATCGATTGTCTGAAGTGGGCTGAGAACCTAGGTCTCTACTTGGAAGACCTTTATACTTATGCCAAGATGAGAAGAGATGAAGATAATAGATTAGCTAAATATCAAGGACTGACCGATAGAGCAGGTATGCTTTCCGTGAAAGCGGGGAGTGCATTATCTTTTATTGTTCCTGAAATTCTAGCTATACCAGATGACAGGCTAGCGCAATTTCGTAAAGATCCCAGACTAGAAATCTATAAGCATTACCTCGATAATATTATTCGTCAAAAGGAACATATTCTTTCCCTCGCTGAAGAAAAAATATTAGCAGAAGCAAGTGAACTAGCTGCTGCTCCCAGCACCATTTTTAGTATGGCTAACGATGCAGATCTAAAAATAGGTTATATTCAAGATGAAGACCAGCAAGAAGTCGAACTTACCAAAGGTAACTATATCAAATACTTGGAGAGTGCTGATCGGAGAGTTCGTAAAGATGCTTACAGTATCATGTACACCGCTTATGGAAAACAGATAAATTCCTGGGCAGCAATGATTAATGCTAGCGTAAAAGCAGATTGTTTCTTTGCAAGGGTAAGAAAATATAATTCAGCTATCGAAGGTGCTCTTGATGATGATAAAGTACCTCAAGCGGTCTACGATTCTCTAATCTCTACTGTTCATAAATACTTACCACAATTTCAGCGTTACATCAGTTTAAGGAAAAAGGTATTGGGAGTAGAAGAACTGAATATGTATGATCTCTATGTGCCTTTGGTTCCTGAACTGAACGCCCATATTTCGTATGAAGAAGCCAAATCAACAGTTAGAACAGGTCTGGAACCCTTGGGGCAGGAGTATCTCTCTATCTTAGATAAAGGCTATGACGAACGCTGGATAGATATCTATGAAAACGTTGGCAAAACAAGCGGCGCTTATTCTTGGGGAACATATAGTGCACATCCATATGTTTTGCTTAACCATCAGAATAACTTGAATTCTCTTTTTACGCTTGCACATGAGATGGGTCATGCCTTGCACAGCTATTTATCCAATAAGAATCAGCCTCATATATACGCAGGCTATACCATTTTTGTAGCAGAGGTAGCATCGACCCTCAATGAATCCTTGATTATGAGGCATCTAATTGATACGACTTCTGACGTAAAGATGAAGGCTTACCTGATAAATTATTACATGGAGCAATTCAGAGGGACAGTCTTCAGACAGACTATGTTTGCAGAGTTTGAGAAGGAAATACATGCTGCAGTAGAAAGAAATGAATCCTTAACTGTCGAGTATTTAACTGAATTCTATCGAAATCTAAATCTTAAGTACTTTGGTTCAGAAATAAACTTAGATGATAATATAACCATTGAGTGGGCTAGGATTCCTCACTTTTATAACGCATTTTATGTCTATAAGTATGCTACCGGTTTCTCAGCAGCTACGGCCTTAGCGCAACAAATAATGGAAGAAGGGCAACCTGCAGTAGAACGGTATTTGGAGTTTCTGGGTAGTGGTGGGTCCGACTATCCGATCGAACTATTACGTAAGGCTGGAGTCGATATGGAAAAACCGGAGCCTATTGAGCAAGCGCTAGATGTCTTTGTTGAACTCCTAGATATGCTAGAAGAGCTACTTCAAGATGATAAGTCCATACTAACGAATGCGTAATGAGTTTGCACAACTACTTTTTTATTGGTAAGATTATCATATTCTCAAAAAATACGATTCATAAGATATGATTCAGTAATTGGAGGTAATAAGAGTGGAAAGTTCATGTAGTGGTTGTCCAACAGAATCATCATGCTCAGGTACTTGCCCAACGGTTCCTGAACAGACAGAAGCTCAAAAGTTGAGTGATGTTAAAAACGTCATTGCTGTGATGAGTGGAAAGGGAGGGGTAGGTAAATCATCTGTAACATCGATGCTGGCAGTAAGTCTGATGCGTCAGGGTTACAAAGTAGGCGTACTAGATGCAGATATAACTGGGCCCAGTATCCCCAAAATATTCGGGGTTAGTACGAAGACTGAGGCTAGTGAATTTGGTATTACTCCATCGACAACAGAGAATGGTATTAAAATAATATCACTTAACCTAATGATAGAGAATGAAGATGATCCTGTAGTCTGGAGAGGTCCTATTATATCTCAACTTGTTAAACAGTTTTGGACAGATGTGATTTGGGGCAATCTTGATTATCTACTTATAGACCTTCCGCCAGGAACAGGAGATGTACCTATATCAGTCTTTCAATCCATCCCTGTAGATGGTGTGGTCATGGTTTCCAGCCCGCAACAATTAGCGAATATGGTTGTCAGGAAAGCGATCAAAATGGGAAATCTCTATGAGGCTAATTTTTATGGACTAATAGAGAATATGGCTTATGTCGAATGTCCAGATTGTGACAAGCGTTTAGAAATATTTGGGAAACCTCATGGAGAACAAGAAGCTAAAGCAAACAATATCCCGTATTTAGGAGAACTACCGATAGATCCTAAACTCGCTGAAATGGCTGATGCAGGCAAAATCGAAGAATACCATTCAGATAAATTCGACCAGATTACCAAGCAAATATTACAGCAGACCTCTGACTCTCCAGAAAATAAGTAACCATAAATCTTTGTGTGACATAAATTAAAATCGGGTCTTAGGACCCGATTTTAATCATGGTAACAGATTTTTCACCCAATTATTGTTATAATATAAGTGAAACTTTCCAGATAAATAATGGAGGTGCCTCTATGAAGGATATGTCGTCGATAAAGGACTTAGGCTTGGCTCCTGAGGGACAGCGAAAGATAGATTGGGTAAAACCGTTTATGCCCGTATTGAATTCTATCTATGAGCAATTTCAACAACAACAACCTTTTGCTGGTAAAAAGGTTGTCTTATGTTTACATCTAGAAGCAAAAACAGCCTATTTAGCGTTAACAATCCAAGCGGGTGGGGGAGATGTCACAGTAGTTGCTAGCAATCCACTGTCCACTCAGGATGACGTTGTGGCGGCACTGGTTGCTAACGGTATCCGAGCGCACGCTTGGTATGGTGCATCAGACAAGGAATACGTAGAGCATATTCATCAAGCTTTAGACTTCGAACCGGATTATATAATCGATGATGGCGGGGATTTGGTCTCCACCATCCATAGAGAACGTACAGAGCTTTTAGACAAAGTTCTTGGAGGTGCGGAGGAAACCACTACCGGTATTCTAAGACTGAAAGCTATGGAACAAGACGGTCAGCTCAAATTTCCAATGGTAGCTGTTAATGATGCTAGATGTAAATACCTCTTTGACAATAGATACGGAACAGGCCAATCTGTTTGGGATGCTATAATGAGAACCACCAATTTAGTTATCGCAGGTAAGACAGTTTGTATTATAGGTTATGGCTGGTGTGGTAAGGGAGTTGCCTTACGAGCCAGAGGACTAGGGGCTAAGACAATAATCTGCGAGATAGATCCGGTCAAAGCGAATGAAGCATGGATGGATGGACTTAGTGTGATGTCTATGAAACAAGCAGCGAAAATTGCGGATATTTTTATTACTGTTACAGGCAATAAGAATGTCATTAATAAAGAACACTTCAGTCTAATGAAAAATGGTGCTGTTTTAGCCAATGCTGGTCATTTTGATGTGGAAATCAGCAAACCCGATTTAGCCAACTTTGCGACATCCAGAAGGAATGTACGTCCAAATATAGAAGAATATATTGGAAAAGATGGACGAAGGATATATTTACTTGCAGACGGTAGACTTGTGAATTTAGCGGCTGGAGACGGTCATCCTATTGAGGTTATGGATATGTCTTTTGCTCTTCAAGCCCTAGCTTTGGAGTACCTTGCTAGGAATCCAAGACTGGACAATCATGTCTACAGTGTGCCCACTGAGATCGATAATAAAGTAGCTTCTATGAGGTTACGTTCTTTAGGATTGGAAATTGATCAACTGACTCCTGAACAGGAAAGATATTTGGCGAGTTGGCAAGAGTAATAGTGGAGGGCTTGTTTGTGATTCAAATTCCTGATGGTGATATGTTAATTTGTGGAGTAACTTCTCCAGAGGAATTAGAAGAGATGAGTATTGATCTTATGCTCAAAGCCTTTCGGCCCGCAGAAAGACAGAAACAATTTTTAATGGAGATAAGCAAGCTACCTAGAGGAAAAGTGGTAACAGCTCAACTGAAAGGTGAAATCGTGGGTTATGTGACATTTTGTCCCCCTGACGAATCTGAACGCTGGTCTTCAGGCCCCGAGGAAATCATAGAATTAGGCTCCATTGAAGTGTCGCCTAAGTTTAGAAAACACGGATTGGCCCGCCAGATGCTAGAGGTTGCTTTTAAAGACGAGAACATGGAAAAATATCTTGTTCTAGCTACAGAATACTATTGGCACTGGGATATGGAAGGGATGGGAATGAATATTTGGGAATACCGGGAAATGATAAAGCGTTTGATGGAAACTGTAGACATGGTTCTAACGGATACAGACGAAGAAGAGATATCTTCTCACCCAGCCAATATGCTTATGGTTCGTTTCGGCAATAAAGTAAGTCCAACGACAACTAGACAATTTGAAACCATGCTATTTACGGAGTGAAAATCAAAATATTTTCGATAAAATTGATTTTGAGTCATTTAAGACTAAATAAGTCTATTTAGAATCAAATAGTTAAATTGTTAGATTGTATTTAGTCTTAGAACAGCAATGCTGAATCACAATGATATCTTTGATCTTTGCTAATCATATCAATTGTGTGTAGAATATAAATTAAGCTAATTTAATATAAATAAATATAGTTATTTTAGTTTGCGAGACTAGAAAAGAGTATCCTTGAGTTAGGGAACGTTATTCTAGTGCACAAAACGATCATCCGAGGGCGGGCCTAATAATCCGCTAAGGGCATACCGATGAAGTTCCTGGTGGTGGCTTGAGACGCCCAGTCATGGGCTGCTGCTGGGAGTTAAGGATTTAGGGGGATCCGCAATGGCATGTGGGCGCTACCCTTTGTCCGTGGAGGCCCAGGTTTCGTGGCTTAGTTATTAAGTTACGGCTTGGGGATGAACCTGCATTAGGAAGGAACTTAGTGCAGTGTAGCCTGCCTTGAGGTGGAAAAGTTGGGAAAGCTAAAAATGGTTATTATATGTTGGCCAAACATTTTTTAACCTGCTGGAAATTCTTATCTGCAAAAGAGGCTAGGTTGATCGGGAGTGTGAAGGAAAACTTCTAGAGCGGTTTATTGAAAAGGATTGAAGTGCGGACTAAGTGGCGATCAAGTTCTGAAGGTGGTGACACCTCAGGCTAGGATAAAGAGGAAACTGCCCTGTGGGAAACCAAAGGGAACCTAGTGGGAAAACCTACTTGACCTAAGCTGCAACATTTACTTTTCAGTATCCTAAAATTCAAGGAGCTTAACCTCTCAATACGAGAGGGTTTTTTCTTGCAATGTTTAACTAAAAAAAGGCTGTTACACAACCAACCTAGTTGGTAAGTGCAACAGCCTTTTTGCTATTAATTATTTTTTCTCATCTTCCTTTTTCTTCTCTGGTGTTGATGTATTTAAGCTAGGCGAACTGGTAGCCTCTTCGTAATTACTGCTACCAACGAAGCGTGCACCTTGATCAATTTTTAGTTGCTTCGTATTGATATCACCATATAAACGGGAAGTAGAAGCTAGTTCAAGAAGATCCTTGGCTTTAACATTTCCGTGAACTTCACCGGAAATACTAATTGTTTGCGCTTCAAGATTAGCTTGCAATACAGCAGTTTGACCTATAACTAAATCGCCAGCTATACTGATTGTTCCTTCAACCTTGCCATCTACACGAGCATTTCCGTTTGATTCAATAGAACCCTTAATTTCACAATCCTCAGCTATGTAAGTTACATTCGAACTGGGACTTGAAGAATTGGATATGGGTTTAATACCATTATTGTTGTCCTTTTTCCCAAACATCTTATCACTGCTCCTTAGTTTGTGTTGTAAAAATTAGAGGATCAACTAGTTTACCATCAATAAAGGCACTATAATGCAAGTGGCTACCAGTGCTTCGGCCAGTATTACCACTATAAGCAATAATATCACCTTTCTCGACAGTTTGTCCAACATTAACCGCTATCCTGGAATTATGTGCATAAAAAGTTACTGTACCATATCCATGGTTAATCTCAACTCTTCTTCCCCAATATCCATCCCATCCAGCGTAGGTTACTGTACCATGAGCTGTAGCCTTAACAGGAGTACCATACGAAGAAGCGATATCTATACCATTATGAAATTCACTTGACCAGCCACCAAAAGGATTGCGTCTATATCCAAAAGGGGAAGAGATTGGACCGTTAACGGGTAGGAACGTGGGAGTATGGTTGGCTTTATCTTCATACTCTAAAGTAGCTCCATGGTATTCTTCAATAACCTTCATCTCAGATTCTACCATAGCAGCAACTTGATCAAGGCTTTCAGGAGGGGTTATAGATTGTAACGAAAAACCCCCACGGCTTATCTCAGCAGTGGCTGCAGGTTCTTTTGGAATATTAAGAATAGAAGTTATTTGACTTTCTAAAGAAGCCATGGCAATTAACTTGTTGTTAATATCAGCACTTTTCTCATGGAGACGTGCTATTTCCATATCTTTGGTTTTGAGTTCTAACTCCAACTCATCCATATAGGCACTTTTTTGTCTATATGTTTTTATGTAATTAGCTTGGTAAACATCGTGAATCATCAAACCTGAAAAAAATAAACCGAACGCTATAGATCCTGTAGTAATCGCTTTCTTAAGCCTAACTGAAAAATGAATCTGACGAGGTGGTTTGTCGTGGTCAGGGGGAATAATTATGATGGAATATTTACGTTTCAAAATATCACTCCTGAGTACAAGATGACGAAAAGATAATTTATCCATTTTTAGGATAAACTTCTTTAGGTAGTATGTCAATAACAACAAATGTAAAATAAAGCGACATATTTAACCATTAATTCGACTGACGAAAGAAATCATATACTTTCTTAGCAGTCTCGGAAGGCAAGCCAACTTTAGCCAAATCCTCTATAGAAGCATTTTTAATGCCCTCTATTGATTGAAAATGCCGTAAAAGTAATCTTTTGCGCTTGGGACCTATCCCTTCAATGCCGTCCAGCTCTGAAGAAATCATATTTTTTTGGCGTTGTTGCCTGTGAAAGGTAATAGCGAATCTATGCACTTCTTCTTGGACCCGTTGGATAAAACGAAAAGTTTCGGGCTTCATGTCTAACAAAAATTCTTTACCGTTGGCACCTAGTAAACTTCGGGTCTCATGGTTTTCGTTTTTTACCATCCCTGCTACAGGAATATTAAGTTGCAACTCCTGGAGGCTAGCGCGAACGGCCTTTACCTGTCCCTTACCCCCATCTACCAAGATAAGATTAGGTAACGTAGACTTTTCTAGTTTTAAGCGGTTATACCTTCTGAAAACGACATGTTTAAGATATGCAGTATCGTCGTTATTATTCTCTAATATAGGAATATTGAATTTTCGATAATTGGAGCGAGATGGTTTACCTTGGATGAATTGAACCATCCCCCCCACAACATTAGTACCTGATAATCCTGAGATATCAAAGGCTTCAATTATATAAGCACTAGGAATATTCAAAAGTTCTTTCAGACCTTCTAAAGCACGCATAGACTCTTCAGTTTTCTCGCCTTCTAACTCAACTTTTTCTTTAAGGGAGATTTCGGCATTAGATGTAGCAAGATCGATAAGCTCGCGGATTTTTATTCTTTTTGGTGTTGTTAAAGGAAGGATATCATGCACAGAAGTGGAGGTGATTTCGGGAATACATACCTCGTCAGGTACTATAGAGTCATTAGAATAGTACTGAACGAGAAAGGAAATAAAGGCTTCTTCTACTTCGGTGTAGTAAGGGAAAATAAAACCTTCTCTTGTAACTAGCATACCTTGACGAAAAGAAAAAACTTGGATACTAATAAGATCTTGGTCAAAAGCATACGAAACTATATCTCGATTGCGAAAATCGTTAAGCGTGATGTTTTGTTTCTCGCTAATTTTCTTCAGATCGTTGATAAGATCTCTATACTCTTTAGCAGCTTCAAATTGTAAACACTCCGAAGCTTTATTCATTCTTTCTTCTAACCAAGTAATTACACTTTTTTGGTTTCCGCGGAGAAAGATTGAGGCCTTTTCTATTGTATCGGAATATTCATCAGGATGAATCTGATTGATGCATGGTGCGAAACACTGACCCAAGTGATAATATAGGCAGCTCTTACTAGGTATTTTATTACACTTACGCAAAGGTAAGAGCCTATTCAGGAGACGGGCCGCTTCTCTAGCAGCTGTAGCGTTAGGATAAGGCCCGAAGTACTTACCGGTTTTTTTGTGTATTTTACGGGTTACAACGATTCTAGGATGTTTTTCTGATGTTATTAAGAGGTATGGATAAGTTTTATCATCTTTCAACAGGATATTGTAATGCGGATTGTATTTCTTAATAAGATTGCATTCTAGTAATAGCGCTTCTACCTCAGAGGAAGTCAATATATATTCAAAATCGCTTATATTACTTACAAGTTTTTGAGTTTTGTGATCATGAGAGCCTTTGAAATAAGAACGAACACGGTTTTTTAACACTTTTGCCTTACCTACATAGATAATATTTCCCGTACTATCTTTCATCAGATAAACACCAGGTTTAGCTGGGAGCAGGTTAAGTTTCCTTTTAAGCATCTCCATATCCATCACCTCTAATAAGATATTATAGAGAATGATGACAAGATGCAACCTATTATCATAAAGCTCGGGCATTCGGCGTATATTTTCAGGGGGTGGTAGTATGCGTAATGCATGGGGACGTCCTCCTAAGAATGATATATGGAGCGATATTCAAGCCCTAGCAATCTGGGTTTTCGTTATTGGGATAGTCGGTTACTTGCTTTTTCCTGGTTTTTTTCATAATGTTTACACTGCTCTTAGCGATCCCTACGAAGAATCAAAGGATATCGGAGAGATTACTTTGCCTACAACCAATCTCGATCCCTCTAATATCAATGGAGACTTTCAGTTACCAGATTTTTATAATTCTCTACAGACCGGCGATAGTGAGATATCACAAGGTTATTGGGCTATTTTTGTTGGAGATAATCAATTTCAACAGCTTCAGTTAACAACTGAAAGCTATACTTTTCTTTTGAAAATAATTGAAAATGATGTTGATTCAAAGACGGAAAATACTTTGCTTCTTGCTACTGATGGAAATATTCACAAGCATACTGTCAGTGATGAAATATATGAAATCTTATTCAGCCTAAGCAAAATTAACACTAGGTCTGGGATAATATAGGCTTATAACCGAAGTAGGTAGTTATTCCTATCGAATAAGCAACTTGGCTCCAGTGGCGAAAAGAACCAAGCCTAATATTTGCCATGGATTCCATGCTATTCTCTGTACCCCGAAAAGTCCTAGATGATCTATTAGAACTGCGACGCCTACTTGTCCAAGGATGATAGCTGTTGTAGCATTACATACCCCAATCTTAGAAATCGAAAACGCTACGAGAGCAATGATTATCACACTTAAAAATCCACCAAGATATAAATACCAAGGAGCTTCCGACCATTTTAGCTGAAAAATAGGTACTTTCCAGATAAGTACCGCAACTAGGGCAACAATTGTACCTATTATATGAACTGCCAAGGTAGAAGCTAAAAGGGATGTTTTTTGGTTTAGCTGTGAATTCAAAGTGCCCTGAAGAGCCATCGCCGCACCAGAGATTGCGGCTAAGACAATAGGAATCGATAAAAATTTAAGCATGATAACCCCCTGTTAAATTTTGAATAAATTTGGAGAAAGACTCCAAGAAAGTCAAAAATATAGTAGTATTTGTAGCTTTTGTTAAGGGGAAAATGATACTAAGTTTTCTTTAGAAAAGAGGTGGTATCATGGATATCAGTCCTGACTTAGTGAGAAGAGCACAGATGTTACTTACACTCGATCATTCACTTCCTCAGGTAAAACAAATTCTTTTACGTGAGGGTTACCTGGATGATGAAGTTAATGAATTAATTGATGCTACAGAGGAAGTATTAAACTATTTTATTCCTCCTAGCTTTACTGACGAGAAGATAGCTATTGATATCAGGCATTCTAGTGATGGGATGGATATAGATTCAACTCCCGATATTCTTATAGATAGAATAAACGGCAAGGTTGAAATGTTAACACCACATCTGCAAGAAACCTGGAGAGTAGCTAGTGAACTTAGAAAGTCACTCAAACAACAGTATCCATAGGCCATAACAGTTAACACAATTGAATACAGAAAATTTTAAGACAGGGATTATTCCCTGTTTTATCTTTCCAATAAGATAGATATTTATACTGGCGACTCTTTGCAAATAATACTTAATTATACTATTATTTATAGTAATAATATTTTATCACGCACTAACCGTCCGTAAGACGCCCACTTCTTTAAGTGGGGGATCGCTCCTTGCCATCCATGGCACCGCGACACTAGGCCATCCATGGCCGTCGTAACGGACGCTAAGTTCCTGATAAGTTCAACTAACTATCAGTAGGGGATGAAGAAAACCCCTACTGATAGAAATTTCACTTTATAAAGCAGGATGAATAAAGATAATGAAAATTGGAATTCTGGCAGACACCCATATCCTACAGGGAAGATCATTACCCTCTTTTATTTGGGATTCTTTCGCAGACGTAGAAATGATCCTCCATGCAGGTGATATCTTAAGTGAGAGTGTTTTAGAAGATTTATTGCTTTTAGCCCCCGTGGTTGCCGTCAAAGGAAATGGAGACTGGGGGCTAACAGATTTACCGGATAAAACAATAACTTTTGCTGAGAACATAAAAATAGGAATTACTCACGGTTATCTTGGAAGAGGGAAGAATACTCCGGAAAGAGCTTATAACACTTTCCGGGGAGACCATGTGAATGTGATAGTATTTGGACACAGCCATGTACCGTTTAAAAGCGTATATAATGGGATAACCCTTTTTAATCCAGGATCACCCACCGATAGAAGAGGGCAACCTAATTATTCCGTAGGGATACTAATTGTAGAAAATGGATTATATGATATCCAACATCTATTCTATAACGCTGAAGGTAGATTACTATGAAATTTCGCCATAAAAAAATAAAAAGAGAACATAGTATTATCAAGGGAGCACTATATTGGTTGGAGGATCTAAGCAAAAACTCGTTTGTTACCGATATCATCCCTGGAGTTATAGATGTTACCCACTCTCCCAAACGGGGTGTAGTATATAAGTACGAAACCCCTACAGGCTGTAAGCTATTACTAAAAAGTGGCGGATCAATTCAGGAAGCTTTTATAGTGACCAAAAACCCTGAAGCAGTCCAAACATGGGCAGCACGGATTATGGACGAAATATCTATGATGGAATCTAGCCTCGAAAATATTACTTCTAAAGATGAATATGAAAATAAGGCTTCAACAAATATAAAAAAGAAAGCAAAAAAAGTACCTAGCTCAGGATCAACAAAAGACGATAATCAGGTCTTAGAAACTAAAAAGACAGACTTATTGTCTGGAATTAAACAAGACTATCATATTGTAGAGATAAACAAAGGTCTAAGGGATTCCTATGTAGAGAGTCTGGCAAGTATGGGAGATTTAGATAACCCAATAGTCGAGGATACACTTACTCCTGCAATGCGAGATGCTTTGGAAAGGTTGCAGAAGGGGTTGAAGGGGAAAAAAGAAAATGGAAGATGATATTTGTGCATTACCCGCTCACCGCTGCATGAAGTGAGAGCTACACAATAGGTAGGATGATGCAAGTGTATGCTACGGTGTAGCTTAGATTTGCATTGTGGGATGTGCAGTTTGTTTCTGCTTTTCGTGCATGCGGTGGTGCAGCTTACATAATTTGTAGCAGAAGGAGCTATTTTGATGTTTTCTTATCTGCTAGGGAATCGAGGTATTGTTTAAGGATATTTTCCATTTTGTTATTCCCAGGGAAGTAATATTGGGTTCCTACTAGCTGATCGGGAAGATACTGTTGATCCACATAATTACCTTCGTAGTTATGTGGATATTTATATCCAGTTCGATCGAGTTTTTCCGCACCTTGATAATGAGTATCTCTCAGATGCATCGGGATACTGCCGATATTCTTAGTGTTGATATCTTCCATAGCTGAATTGAGAGCCATATAACTGGCATTTGATTTGGGAGAGGCGGCTAAGAGAACAACTGCATGGGCAATTGGTATTCTAGCCTCAGGTAGGCCTACCTGTAAGGCACTTTGGGTTAGAGAATAGACGATAGACGAAGCTTGTGAATATGCCAAACCGATGTCTTCCGAAGCGATGACCAATAAGCGCCTACAAATAGAGATGAGTTGTCCTCCCTTGAGCAAAATACCAGCATAGAAGATTGCAGCATCTGGGTCGCTACCCCGGATGCTTTTTTGTAGAGCACTTAGAGCATCATAATAATTATCACCCTTATTATCAAAAGCAAATCCTTTATTCTGTATGATTTCTTGCACATCCGTTAAATCTATTACTATTGTTGAACTGTTCCTGTTCAAGAAAGAATAAATAATAAGCTCCAGACTATTGAGAGCCCTTCTTAAATCACCACCGCTCATAAGAGCGATATAGCTCATACTCTCATCACTTATTTCGATTTGCCGCTGAAGTTCTTCACTTAGAAAAAGAATCCCCTGCTTTAAGGATTCGATAATATCATCTTCACTTAGAGGACGAAACTCAAATACCATACTCCGGCTAATCAGAGGGCCATATACATAATGATAGGGATTTTCAGCTGTACTTGCGATAAGGGTTATTCTGCCATCTTCCATATATTCTAAGAGAGATTGTTGTTGTTTTTTATTAAAGTTCTGAATTTCATCCAAATACAAGATTACCCCTTTATATCCGATTAAAGATTCCAGTTCTTTAATAATCAAGTGGATATCTTTAATAGAGGCTGTAGTAGCATTCAATCTATACAACTTTTTATCGGTTACTTGGGAGAGGATATTGGCTACAGTTGTTTTACCAACACCGGGAGGGCCAAAGAAGATCATGTTTACGACTCTTTTATTATCTATAAGGTTACTAATGATTTTGCCCTTACCTAAAAGGTGCTTTTGACCAACAACTTCTTGAATATCTTTTGGTCTGATTCTATCAGCCAACGGAATCAAAAAAATCACTCCCTGCTCTAAATCAACACAAGCTCATTATAACAACAATTATATGCAATGGTAAGGGAAATCTGTATGCTAAGTACATGTTACGGTACAAGTTAAAAGGTATTGTGGTATTGAACAATTCTTATTAAAATATTTTATGGATAAGTTTATAGATTGTTTATTGACAAATTCCGATTGGTTTAGTAGGATATTAATTATTAAGGAGAGGTGAGGTTAAATGAAATTTTCTACCAGAGGTAGATATGGGGTGCAAATTATGGTTGATTTAGCACAACATGCGACTGAAGGACCTATCTCTTTAAAAAGTGTTGCAGATAGACAAAAACTGTCGGAGCACTACTTAGAACAGCTTGTTCCAGAACTGCGTAAAGCAGGGTTGGTGAAAAGTATTCGTGGCTCTCAAGGAGGATATATACTTGCTAAGAGTCCGGAAGATATTATTATAGGTGATGTAATTAGAATTCTGGAAGGACCTATAGCTCCGGTAGACTGTACCAATGAATCTGATGGATTAAGTTGCTGTGAAAAAACTGATTTTTGTGTTACTCGAGAAGTTTGGGTCAAGGTCAGAGATTCAATAAATGATGTGGTAGATTCCATTTCCTTGGCAGACTTGCTTAAGGATGGGGACAAAGCAAACGGGAAAAAGCTCAGTGAGCTTTTTGAATAAATACTAGACTGTACGGCGAAACGGAGGAAGCTTAGATGAAACGAATTTATCTAGATCACAGTGCCACGACACCTGTCGATCCTCAGGTTGCAGAACTAATGATGAAATACTTTGTAGATTATTATGGTAATCCTTCCAGCGTACATTATTATGGAAGAGAAGTTAGAAAAGCTCTGGATGAAGCCCGCACACAAGTTGCCACTCTTATTGGGGCAAATCCAGCTGAGATAGCGTTTACCAGCGGTGGAACAGAAGCAGATAACCTAGCTATCCAAGGAGCCGCCAAGGCTAAGTTAAAAAAAGGTAACCATCTGATAACCTCTGCCATAGAACATCATGCTGTCTTGGATACATGTAAGCATCTTGGGAAAAACGGTTATGAACTTACCATCCTGCCGGTAGACGAAGAAGGAATAATTAGTGTGGACGAGCTAAAAAAAGCTATTCGTCCCGAGACCATACTTGTCAGTATTATGCATGCTAATAATGAAGTAGGCTCTATCCAGCCAATTGAAGAGATTGGAAAAATAACGAAACAACAAGATATATTGTTCCATGTCGATGCTGTCCAATCCCTCGGAAAGTGCTCTATTGATGTCAAGGCCATGAATATAGACCTTTTAACTATTTCCAGTCACAAAATTTATGGACCTAAAGGGGTTGGTGCTCTTTATATCCGTAAGGGAGTACGAGTATCACCCCTGATGTTTGGCGGAGCACAGGAAAGAAAAATCCGTTCCGGTACGGAGAATGCTCCTGGTATCATAGGTTTTGGTAAAGCCTGTGAGTTAGCAGGTCAAAGGATGGAAAGCGAAAGAGCTCATCTGACCAGCTTAAGAGATAAGTTGATTGATGGGATAATGAGTAAGATAGACAATGTAAAACTAAATGGACCAAGTGGGTCTAAACGTCTGGTTAACAATGTAAATGTTAGTATCAACTTCATCGAAGGAGAATCTCTCCTACTGAGTCTTGATATGATAGGTGTCGCTGCTTCAAGTGGTTCGGCTTGTACATCAGGATCACTTGATCCTTCTCACGTACTGCTAGCTATGGGATTGAGTCATGAAGTAGCTCATGGTTCCCTGAGGCTTTCCTTAGGAATGCAAAATACTGATGAAGATATTGACTATGTCTTGGAGGAACTCCCAAAGATCGTTGATAGATTAAGGGCAATGTCACCTCTTTATACTAAAACAAGTTGCTAGATATACATTAAGAAAAGGGAGTGTAGTTATGTATTCTGATAAAGTTATTGATCATTTTACCAATCCACGTAATGTTGGAGAGATTGAGGGAGCTAACGGTGTAGGCCAGGTAGGTAACGCAAAATGCGGGGATATAATGCGTATTTCTTTGGTTGTTGAAGAGGACATCATCAAAGATATAAAATTTAAAACATTCGGATGTGGAGCAGCTGTTGCGACTAGTAGCATGGTTACGGAAATGGTTAAAGGTAAGACCCTAGAAGAAGCGTTAAAGGTTACAAATTCTACCGTAGCTGAAGCTCTCGGCGGATTACCAGAGACTAAGTTGCACTGTTCTAACCTCGCTGCCGATGCTGTCCATGATGCTATCAAGAACTACCTAGAAAAAACTAAAGTTTGAGGTTGAAGAACAAGTTACTTAACTGGTTGACAACGGCGGCTAGAGGAAACTTCCTTAGCCGCCTATTTGCAAGGAAAATGTAATTAGATGAATAAAAATCATAAAATAAGGAAAAAGTAGAAAGTGTTACTAAATATTATTTAAAATGAGGCTTTTTTCTTATGAAACGAATGAGAGATATTATTAGACTTCCAGTCCTGAAGCTAGAGTCAGATGAACATCTAGGTTGGGTCAAGGATATCCTCTTTGATGAGAAAAAAAGTACTGTAATCGGTATCAGTCTAGAAAAAGATTCTTTCTTAACTCCTCGTACGCAATTTGTATCCCGTGATGATATCGTCGTTTGTGCTAAAGATGGCCTAAAAGTCAAAGAGTTTACCAAAGAGAAAGTAATAGGCACTACCTGGTCTAATAAAATCGGAAACAAAGTCTATAACGCTCAAGGTCAACAGATAGGTACAGTCGGCGATATTTTTGTAGATAATACCTTCAGAGAAGTTACAGGTTATGAAATATCAGATGGACTATTTGCAGATCTATTTGATGGTAGGGGAGCAATCTTGGAGGGGAGCATCATAGCTGAAGGAAAAGATGTTATTATAGTTGAAGGGGGTTCTGTATAATGATTTGCCCGGTTTGTGCGGGCCGACAGTTAGGCAAGGTCGGAGTAGAACAGTATTATTGTTGGAATTGTTGTGTAGAATTCAATAGTCATACTGATAATATGGTGGTTTATGATTTAGATGAGGATGGTTCACTGGTAGCTTGGGATGATTTCGTGTTTGAGAGCCAGGAGATAAACCACGCTATTGCTGAATAATGCCAAATTACAAACACACGTTAATGGGAGGTTGGGATTTTCATGTTGAAATGACCGGCCTTTTTATTAATAAGAATATTTGTGTATCGACTCACCATTAATGCAAGTGAGAGCTACACCGTAGCATACACTTTTCGGCAATAGCGACCTCCTGTCGCTAACTGCCGCGCTCCGCATCCGTGCTCCGCTTGTCGTGAATGCTACGGTGTAGCTTAGATAGCATTGTGGTTTTGAACAGCTAAGCAATGCACAAATATTATTAATTTTAAAAGAGCCTTAGAGTCTTGGCTGAGCTGGGGGATGGAAGATGGAACGAAGTAAGATACGATGGTTATTCATATTCTTTTTAGCTTTATTAAGCCTCTTTTTTCTATTCAAGGTTAGAAGTATTGTTTCACCGTTTATCGTAGGGCTTGTGCTAGCATACTTATTAAGCCCTGTGGTGAGTTGGCTGGAGAAACAAGGATTGAAAAGAAAAGCTGCAATTGCAGTTATTTTTATCTGGATTTTAGTTATTTTAACCGTAACGCTTTTTCTTCTCTTGCCTAAACTTTATCTGGAACTTGGAAAACTGACTACAATCCTTCCTCAGAAGATTCAAGTTATCTATGAATATGCTGAGAATATTAAGAGTAGATATTCCCAAGCGGGACTGCCCATCGAAGTAACCAGACTTATTGAGGAACAGCTTCAAGAAGGACAAAGTTTCCTCATCAACTGGTTGGAGAGTCTGATAGAAAGCTTGCCAAGCTTAATCGCATCTCTAGGACTCTTGGTTATATCACCAATCTTGGCTATTTATTTCATGATGGATTGGAAAAGGATAAACAATGGTATATTACAAATCGTTCCTCAAAGGATGAGAGGGAAGTGGCATAAATTTCTCCAAGAAGTTGACTATATTATCCAACATTATATTCAAGGTAATGTTATCATATCTATAATAGTAGGCTTGCTAATAGGTTTCGGGGTTAAGCTTATAGGAATGGATTACGCCTTAATAATTGGAGTTATCTGCGGAATAACCAATCTTATACCATATTTTGGACCTATCCTGGGAGGAATCCCGTCGGTACTCTTGGCCTTGGGCATATCTCCTATTATGGCCCTAAAAGTTGCTCTTATAATTTTTGTAGTACAACAGATTGAAGGGAACATTATTAATCCCAAACTAATGAGCGGAAAAGTGGGTCTCCATCCTTTATGGGTAGTATTCGCTTTACTGGCAGGTGGAGAACTAGGGGGATTATTAGGAATGTTCTTAGCTATTCCGTTGGCAGCCGTTATTCGCATAATGATAAGAGATGTGTATAATTATCTAGTAGCACCTAAAGTTCTAGAAGAGGGTTAAACTCTAGCTGTAACTGCATATAGTCTGTTGACATAAAACTTCTATCAGCTATACTTAAAATATATTTTTTTAGTTACTTTTGCTACAATACTAGTACCGCGGTGTTATGCCGACCCAATATGCTCATATAATGCTGTCCACGCTTATATATAGCAACTATGTAAAGAAAATCTTAGGAGGAAGATATGTACACCGGTAACCAATTGAGAGAGATGTTCCTAGAATTCTTTGAGAAAAAAGGCCATACAATTCAACCTAGTGCTTCGCTCATTCCTAAAGACGATCCCACTCTTTTGTTGACAGTAGCAGGGATGGTTCCTTTTAAACCTTACTTTATGCGCCAAGTCGAACCTCCGTTTCCTCGGGCGACTACTTCTCAGAAATGTGTGAGGACACCTGATTTGGAGGAAGTAGGGAAAACAGCCAGACATCACACTTTTTTCGAAATGTTAGGCAATTTTTCGTTTGGTGATTATTTTAAAAAAGAAGCCGTCCGTTGGGCTTGGGAATACATAACTGTTGTTCTCCAGATTCCAGAAGATAAATTATGGGTTACAATCTATCCTGAGGATGAAGAAGCCAGAACCTTTTGGATTCAAGAAGCAGGGGTTGATCCAGATAGAATAGCCAATGATGAAACTAATTTCTGGGCTGCCGGACCTGTAGGGCCGTGTGGTCCTTGTTCAGAGATTTACGTAGATCTGGGCGATACCCGTGGCTGTGGTAAGGAAGAATGCGCTATTGGTTGTGACTGTGATCGCTTCCTGGAAATATGGAACCTTGTATTCATGCAGTATAACAGGGATGAATCAGGTAAGCTGACCCCTCTGCCTAAGCAAAACATCGATACCGGCATGGGGCTGGAACGTATTGCTTCGGTAATGCAGAAGGTTGACTCTAACTTTGATACAGATTTATTCCTTCCTATCATCAATAAGACAGCAGAGATAGCTGGGATAAAATATAAAGATGATTCCAAAAACGACGTAGCGCTTAAAGTAGTAGCCGATCATATTAGAGCAGTAGCATTTATGCTAGCAGATGGTATACGTCCTAGTAGTGAGGGAAGAGGCTATGTCCTACGCCGGATATTGCGAAGAGCAGTTCGTTATGGGAAACTTCTTGGGATAGAGAAACCTTTCCTGGAACAGGTTTTTCTAGTTATTCAAGCTGACTATGCTCACTGGTATACTGAGCTTACCGAGAATGAGAACTTTATCCTAAACCACTTGCGTTTAGAAGAAAAGAATTTCCAGGCTACTTTGGAGCAGGGTATTCAGATTCTTCAAGAAAAGGTTAAAGAACTTAAGAAGTCAGGCCATAAAGAATTAAGTGGTGAAGACGCTTTCCATCTATATGAAACCTACGGTTTCCCAGTAGAACTTACTGAAGAGATTCTTCTAGAGGAAGAGATAGCTGTAGACATGGAAGCATTTAATCACGCCTCTACTGAACATAGACGTCTGGCCAAGGAGCAGTCAAGGCAGATGACGGCAGCAGTGGAGAATACAGCTTTACTATCCAAGGCTAAAGCTATTGGTAGAACTGAATTCATTGGCTATGAGAAATTAGAGGCTAATTCTGTTATCCAAGGCTTGTTTACCGCTGAAGGAGAGATAGAGAGTGCTGGAGAAGGGGAAGAAGTATTATGTCTTCTTAACACTACACCTTTCTATGTAGAGAGCGGGGGTCAAGTATCCGATATAGGAGTTATAGAGACTGATAAATCGTCAGCCGAAGTAATCGAATTGAAAAAATTACCTAACGGAACTATCAGCCACCGTGTAGTTATAAAAAACGGGGTTTTGCATAAAGGAGACCAAGTAAAGACCACAGTATGTTCTGCAACAAGGAAAGCAGTGGCAGTTAACCATAGTTCAACCCATCTATTGCATACCGCGTTACGTCGGGTGCTCGGCGAGCATGTCCAGCAAGCGGGCTCTTTGGTTACTGAAGATAGACTGAGGTTTGATTTCTCGCATTTCTCAGCTCTAACCTCTGAGGAACTTTTAGCTGTAGAAAATGAGATGAACAAACTTGTTTTAGCTAATCTTGAGATCAGAGCGGAAGAGATGGATATAAAACAAGCTAAGGATAAAGGAGCAATCGCCTTATTCGGAGAAAAATATGGGTATAACGTACGCGTGGTAGAAATGGGTGACTATAGTTTAGAACTCTGTGGCGGTACCCATGTATCTAGAACTGGTGAGATAGGCCTTATTAAGATTATATCTGAAGGAGGTATAGGTGCCGGGCTCAGACGTATCGAAGCAGTTGCCGGAATGGCTGGTCTAACTTATTTTCGAGATATTGAAACTAAGTTAGGGGAGATTACGCTTGCTCTTAAGGCGCAACCTCAGGAGACAGTTAAGAAAGTTCATTCTTTAGTAGCACAGGTAAGAGACCTGGAAAAAGAAGTTCAGCAACTGACTGCCAAGTTGTCTAAAAACGAAGCGGATAGTCTCCTAGATAGAGTTCAGGACGTTCAAGGGGTTAAAGTTTTAGCCGCTAAAGTACAGGCCCAAGATATAGATACCTTACGTCAGACAGCTGATTTGCTTCGCGATAAACTTGCTAACGGTGTCATAGTACTTGGAGCGGTTGCCGAAGGTAAAGTCAATTTTGTCGCTGTAGTTCACCCAGCAGGTTTAAGTAGCCTGCATGCGGGGAAAATTATTAAAGAAGTTGCTGCTATAACCGGTGGTGGCGGCGGTGGTCGGCCTGATATGGCTCAGGCTGGAGGCAAAGATCCTGCTAAACTTGGAGAAGCTTTAGATAAAGTGCCATCTATCATCAGAAATATGTTAGGAAAATAAAAAGATATTTATTTTTTTCTTTGACAGGGAATTTTTATACTTATGACGAATACTAATTTATAAACTGGTATAAAAGAAAGGAGGTATAAACCTTGAGTAACATGGGCGATACAATGATGTTTAAGTCACAGACAAGTGATAGCTCAGCTCGGGATATCTTGCAACAGGTTTATGCTGCACTACAGGAAAAAGGATATGATCCTATCAACCAACTGGTCGGTTACCTCATGTCCGGAGACCCTGTATATATTACCAGTCATGACCAAGCTCGAACTAAGATTCGTAAGCTGGAGCGCCATGAATTATTAGAAGAACTGGTGAGCAGTTATCTCCAAGACTTAGATTAATTCTTGATTTAAGTAAACATAACACAGCTCTCTTCCAACGATAAGAGACACTCTACACAGATACTAACTTACTGTGTACGGGTTATTTTTTGGATTTTTAGATATTATAACAAACCCTCACCAAGGTGAGGGTTTTAAGTTGGGGGTAGGAGTTTGCACAGGGTAAAATTAGGCTGGTGGGGACCGGAAGTATCTGAAGTTTGCTTTGGTAGCCTTGCGATATCTCCTCTTCAGGGCAGAATCACCGGCCAAGAAGGCCAGGAGGTCTTACGTTATGCTGTAGCCCAAGGAGTCGACTGGATTGATACAGCTGAAATTTATGGTAACTATGATCAGCTAAGACCAGTTTTAAAAGAATCTCCTCAGGTAAGAATAGTTACTAAATCGTATGCAGCTACAGCAGCAGAATTGAAAGCTAGTATAGAATCGAGCCGTCAAGCATTGGGTAGAGATATTCTAGACATTTATCTTCTTCATGAACAAGAAAGCCATTATACCTTGAAAGGCCATGCTGCAGCTTGGGAAGCTTTATTGGGAGCAAAGTCTCAAGGAATCGTTAATTCCGTTGGGATTTCTACTCATACTATTCAGGGTGTAAGAGCAGGAGCTCTTCAGCCTGGCTTGGATATCATCCACCCTTTGGTCAACTTCCAAGGTTTAGGCATACATGACGGTAGTTTAGAAGAAATGGTTGAAGCCATAAAGTTTGCGGGCTCTATGGGAATAGGGATTTATGCGATGAAAGTATTTGGGGGAGGCCATCTTACTAAGGAACCGGAGAAGGCTTTGGATTTTATCCGCAGTATCCCGGAGATAAATGCCATGGCCTTAGGTATGTCCTCTATCGAAGAAGTGGATTTTAATCTTTCCTTCTTGGGGGGAGATTCCATTTCCTCAGAGCTAAGAAAGAGGGTTACCGCCAAGGAGAGAAAACTATACATAGCTGACTGGTGTCAAGGTTGTGGCAACTGTGTTGAGACTTGTTCGCATGGAGCGCTCAGCTTAGGGGATGGACAGGCCTGTGTTGATCTGAGTAGGTGTGTTCTTTGTGGATATTGTGGGCGTGTGTGTCCGCATTTTTGTCTGAAGATTGTATGAATTACAGTGAGGACAGCATTTCAGCAGCACTATTCGGCAATAGCGACACCATACCAAGGTGAAAGCTAGACCGCAGCAAGCACTTTTCGGCAATAGCGACCTCCTGTCGCTAACTGCCGCGCTCCGCATCCGTGCTCCGCTTGTCGTGCACGCTGCGGTCCAGCTTAGATGCAGCATAGGTCGTCCACATCTGATTACCGTGCTGCTGAAATGCTGTCAGATGTAATAGGGAGGACAACCCATTGAAGTCATTCGCCAAATTCAGCGGACATAGGATATTGGGGTAGGGAGGTAATTATGAGGATAATGGGGCTTGATCTTGGGGAGAAGACTATTGGGGTGGCTATGAGCGATTCCTTGGCTATGACGGCTCAGGGTATAAAGGTAATAAGAAGATTGCATAAGGAAGCTCATGAATTGCAGGAGTTGACAGATTTAATCAAGGAATATGAAGTAAATGAGATAGTTTTGGGGTATCCTAAGAATATGAATGGTACAATTGGAGAAAGTGCTAAGAAGTCAGAAGAATTCGCTGAAAAACTGAAAGAGAATTTTCATCTTCCTGTGAAATTGTGGGATGAACGCTTAAGCACTGTTGGTGCCCAGAGGGCTCTTCTGGAGGCAGATGTTTCCAGGGCGAAGAGGAAGAAGGTCATAGATAAAATGGCAGCAGTGTTCATACTACAGGGTTATCTTAATAGCAGGTAAAATGTTATAATCTTTTTAGTTGGATTATTTGACATTCTTTACCTCCGAGGTTAAAATTACACTATCTTGTTTGAGAGGTGATACACATGACTGATAAAATCAATAATGAAGAAGAATTGGAAGAAACTTTTGACATCGTTGTATTAAACGATGACGAAGGTAATGAGCATGAATTCATGCACTTGGCCTCCCTTGAAGTCGAAGGAAGTACCTATTTCGTTCTCTTGCCGGTTGAAGAAACTGAAGACGATGATGAAGAAGAAGCTGAAGCCATCATCCTAAAACTTGGTAAGGATGAGAATGGCGAAGATATGCTAATGGACATTGAAGATGACGAGGAATGGGAAAAAGTTGCTGATGCTTGGGAAGAGATGGAAGAAGAAGCAGAAGAGTAAAATCAACATTCCAACATTTACATTGAACTATTCGGAACTCACGATTAAATCGTGAGTTTCTTATTATGTAAAAACAGTTTATAATAGATTATATAACTATATGGCAAAACATTAGAAAGAAGAGAGAAAAAGTGAGTAAGAGACGTTCAAAAACAAAGAAAACTAATAGTTTAGGTATATTTGCTGTTTTTCTGACTCTAATAGTAATACCGATTGCTTTCCTTATATGGTGGTCCGGTAGTCTTCAACCTGTTTCTGAAACTGGGCAGGAGCAGATATTTGAAGTTAAACAGGGGATGAATGCAGCTCAAGTAGCGGAGGAATTGGAAAAGAAAGAAATAATCCAGAGTGCTCAGACCTTCAAACAATTATCTAAATTAAATAAAGCAGATTCTAAGTTGATGGCAGGCCAATATTTAGTTTCTCCTACCATGAGCGCTAGGGATATCTTGGATATCCTGCTTAAAGGACCTGAACCGGATATCATAAAAGTTACGATTCCTGAAGGATATACAGTAGCTCAAGTACTAACTACTCTTGAAAAGAATGGCTTGGGAACAGAAAAAGAACTATCTAAGGCTATGGAATCATTTACCGCTAAGGATTATAGCTTTTTGCAAGACATTCCTACAGGTGAGGAGCGTCTGGAGGGATTCATATTTCCTGACACTTATTTCTTTGATAAAGAATCTCAGCCGAAAGACGTCGTTGATCGTTTTATCGAACGTTTCGCCCAGGAACTAACTACGGAAACGATCTCCAGATTACAGGAATTGGATATATCGGTTTACGATTGGGTAATCAAGGCTTCCATAGTAGAGAGAGAGGCCGTTAAAGCAGAGGAACGGCCACTCATAGCTGGAGTATTCGATAATAGGCTCCGAATAGGAATGCCTTTACAGTCCTGTGCTACCGTTCAATACATTTTAGGTGAGGTTAAACCTATTCTGAGCATAGCTGATACACAAATAGAATCCCCTTACAACACTTATAAGTATGCAGGTCTTCCTCCAGGTCCTATCAGCAACCCTGGCCATGCTTCTTTAGAGGCTGTACTTTATCCTGAAGAAACAGACTACGTTTATTTTGTAGCCAAGTCTGACGGCTCTCATGCCTTCGCTGTAACTTATAACCAGCATCTGCAGAATATAAATAAATATCAGTAATAATTTCAGGCAGTTGTAGCTTTGCATAGATACTCCGCTCGCACGGTATCGTAGCTACTAACGAAAATCTTCGCTAGCATGCCAAAACCCTTATGCTTTCTGCAAGTCAACCGTTGTCATGCCTTAACGCTACGATTTTCGTTAGTTTAACGCTACTACTCCTTACGCTCGCTTCCGTATTCTATGCAAATCTACAATAACTGAAAAAGAAAAGAAAGAGGGGGTTAACGAAATTTGTTTTCGTTAACCCCCTCACTATGAATTGCTTTTAGCTTACTGTTTCTGCATCATCTCAAATATCTGTCTTACATCTTTATCTCCACGGCCAGAAAGGTTGATTACTAGAATCTTATCCTTATCCATCTGAGGAGCTATCTTCAAGGCGTGGGCTATAGCATGACAGCTTTCCAAAGCAGGGATGATACCCTCTGTTCTGGATAATATATGGAAAGTCTCTAAAGCTTCTGCATCGGTAATATTGACATATTCTGCTCTGCCAATATCATTGAGATAGGAATGTTCCGGGCCTACTCCCGGATAATCGAGCCCAGCGGAGATGGAATGGGTGGCTAGGGGCTCACCTTGTTCATCAGCCATCATATAGCATTTAAAACCATGAATGATACCTGGTTTACCGGCACAGATAGGAGCAGCATGCTTACCCGTATCCATTCCATACCCGGCAGGTTCTACGCCAATCAGTCTGACATCCTTATCAGGGAGGAAATCAGCGAAGATCCCGATAGCGTTACTGCCTCCTCCAACACAAGCCAGCACCGCATCAGGTAGACGGCCTTCAGCTTCTAAGCATTGAGCCTTAGCTTCCCGGCTAATTACAGATTGGAAATGTTTAACCATGGTGGGGTAGGGATGAGGACCAACAGCTGAACCTAACATATAGTAGGTATTCTCATAATTAGCAATCAGATCATCGAGAGCGGCATCGACTGCATCTTTGAGAGTCTTGCTTCCTCTGGTGACGGAAACTACTTGGGCACCGAGAAGTTCCATACGGAAGACATTGAGGGCCTGACGTTTAGTATCTTCTTCCCCCATATAGATGACGCATTCCATATCGAACAGAGCACAAGCAGTGGCGGTTGCAACTCCATGCTGACCTGCGCCTGTTTCAGCAATGACCCTTTTCACACCCATCCTTTTAGCTAGTAGCACCTGACCGATAGTATTATTGATCTTATGAGCTCCAGTATGGTTCAAGTCTTCACGCTTGAGGTAGATCTTGGCTCCTCCATATTTTTTCGATAGTTTCTCGGCATAATAGAGAGGATTGGGGCGACCGATATACTGCTTGAAGTAATAGTCAAGCTCCTTAAGGAAATCAGGGTCATCCTTATACTTATCAAAAGTATCCGCCAGTATATCCAGCACGTTCTGGAGCTGAGGTGGGACAAAACTGCCCCCATATTCACCGAAATAACCTTTTTCTGTTGCCATTTTAAAACCTCCAAATTTATTATTTGAGTTTTTGTTTAGTTTTACTCCAGAATCCTAAAAGCAAGTCTGGGTAAATAAAAAAAGCCATCTGTCTGTAAGGACAAAAAGCTCACTTTCGTGGTACCACCTTGCTTCACACCGTCTCCAAGAAAAAATTCTTAGATAAGGTGTCTCTAACAGATACGGAGTAAAAATACTCGATATCCTGTTTCTGTAACGGGAAACCCCCGACATCACCTAATTAGCCGTAGCCTTTCGGATTGTGGCTCAGAGACCCATTCCATCCCGGGAATCGTATCAGACTCACACCAACTCTGACTCGCTTGAACTACCACTAGGATTTACTATTTCTCATCGTAGCCTTATAGTTTCATTTTTTTGAATTTTACTACACAGTTGGTAGTAGGTCAAGGGGAAAGTAAAAAGTTTCGATTTGGGGCGGGATTATGAGAAGATAAATAATATGATATAATATTGATATGGTGCGAGCTGCGAAGCAGCACGCAAATGCGTGATGTTTCCTCTTGAACTGGAAGTAATTCTATTTCATTAGTAAGTTATTAACATACAGTAGGGAAATCCTATCAGGTAATACCTAACCAGTAGCCTGTACCT
>JAGXFZ010000046.1 GCA_024637055.1 Gracilibacter sp.
ATTGGGGTGTAAGATGAACAAAGTAATCGGTGTTCTAGCCCATGTTGATGCAGGAAAGACGACATTCTCAGAAGGGCTGTTATACCATACCAATACTATCAGGGAACGAGGAAGGGTAGATCATAAGGATTCTTACCTGGATAACCATGAGATAGAAAAAGAAAGAGGAATAACAGTATTTTCTGGACAAGCTGTGATGGAATATAAGGGAGATACGTATTACCTAATCGATACTCCCGGACATGTGGACTTTTCACCCGAGATGGAAAGATCGATAATGGTTATGGATTATGCCATAACCATTATTAGTGCCGTAGAAGGAGTACAAGGACATACAGAGACAGTGTGGCATCTTCTTAAAAAACACAACATACCCGTATTCTTCTTTATTAATAAAACTGACAGAATTGGAGCAGATTGGGATAGGGTAGCAGAGGAGATACGAGTTAATCTCACAGAAAACTTATGTCACCTTCACAATTCGTTAGACAAAGATCTTCCTGAAGAACTCATAGAGTTTTTGGCCGAGAGGGATGAAAGACTTCTAGAACTCTATATGGAAGGTAGATACGATAAAGCATTATGGATCAATTATATGAAGAAAGCGATTAAACGAAATAGTATTTATACGTATGCCAATGGCTCAGCACTACAGAATCAAGGAATAACAGAGTTTCTAGACAATCTCCACCAGCTTACGGAAACAAATTATTACGATGATGGATTTACAGGGAGAATATACAAAATAGGTCACGAAAAAAATGGGAATAGAATAACATATCTAAAAATGTTAAGCGGAAGTATTAGAGTTAGAGATGAAATAATGTATAACTGTGGTGAAGATGAAGTTAGGGAAAAGATCACTCAGATAAGGATATATAACGGTGAAAAATATAAGACACTAGATTGTGCTGTTGCAGGTCAATTGATTGGGATAACGGGACTTTCCAGAACTTGGGCTGGGCAAGGATTAGGCAATGCTAATCATGTACCAGAATATGATATGATGCCTTCTTTGAAGTCAAAGGTTATATTTGCCCCCCCTATAAATATAAAAGAAGTAGTTAAAGTCTTCAAAATGTTAAATGAAGAAGACCCATCTATGAATGTAACGTGGGAAGAAAGACTACAAGAGCTTCATATTCAGGTAATGGGTCCTATTCAGTTAGAAATATTAGAAAAGATAATAAAAGATAGATTTGACTTACCTGTAAAATTTGGTAAGCCAGATGTTATTTACAAAGAAACGATAAGTGGAGAAGTAGTTGGATACGGTCATTTTGAACCTCTAGGACATTATGCTGAAGTCCATTTGAAGATCGAGGCTAGTTTGAAAAATAAGGGGATTGAATTTGAAAGCCTATGTCACTCAGACTGCTTAACCAAAGGGAATCAGAATTTAGTACGATCCCATATCTATGAAAGGGGGCACCGGGGTTTACTTACTGGAAGCCCATTAACAAATCTAAGAATCTCTTTGCTAACAGGCAGGGCTCATAATCAACATACGAGTGGAGGAGATTTCAGACAGGCAACTTATCGTGCCTTAAGACAGGGTTTGGAAAAGGCTAATAGAGTGCTTCTGGAACCCTATTATAACTATAAAATAAAAGTAGATTTGGATTATATAGGTAGAGTTCTATCTGATATCCAAAAGGCGAAAGGATCGTTCGAGGCTCCAGAAACCATAGGTTCTTATGCTATTATTAGCGGAAGAGTACCGGTGGCAACATTTATGGATTACCCACAAGAATTAGTAGCTTTGACCGCAGGTAAGGGGATGATTAACCTACTTAACGGTGGATATGACCAGTGCCACAATTCAGAGGAAGTAATACAGAGAATCGGCTATGATAAGGATGCTGATTCCGAATATAACTCATCTTCTATCTTTTGCTCGAAGGGCCAGGCCTATGTCGTTCCCTGGGATGAGGCAGAAGAAGAGATGCACTGTTTATAATTAATTAAGTGAACGGAGTTGGTTTGTATGTCAGCGTTTATTATAGAAGGATTATGCCAGGGTTGCCAGAGGTGTGTCGATGCTTGTACGAGGGGCGCAATTTTGGTCTTTGCTAGGGTGGCTAATGTTAACGCTGATAAATGCATTGAGTGTGAAGAGTGCGTGGAAGTTTGTATGCATGGGGCGATCGCATTTCGTGAAAATTTGGAGGTAGTACAAAAAAATGACTGAAAAAAACTTAGAACAATTAAATAAGAAATTGCAAGAGATAGAATTTCAAATAAAGGATCTGAAAGCTCGTTGGCCTGCACATTCTTTAAAACCTTCGATGCTTTCACAGTTAGAAGACTTAGAGGAGGAACGAGACAGGTTAAAGCGGTTAGTAGAAGAGCTAGTTAATTGACATCACTTACTTTCTCATGAGTAATCCTACAAGTACACCTGCATGAACATAGGAACTTCCCAGAATCTCCAGAGCATGAGGAATACGAATGCTTAAAGGCAGCCAATAAGCAGAGATGAGATAGAGGAAACCTATAAGGGTGAATAAAGCAAAACCCAGTCTATAGAATAAACTCAACTTTGATTTCTGCCACATCACAATTACCGGGAAGCAGGCAAGAAAGAATAAGACACTGCGGGTGAATAAGATGGGGATAATTTGCTCCCAGCCAGGCATCTGAAGTTCATACATTTCTTGTTGATAATAATCTCCAGTTAGCGGCAGTACCAGTTTGCCAAAAAAGATATAGATAGGCATGAAAGATATAGCAGCGAGGGCTATTCGCCAAATCCATTCCTGTTTTGTTCGTTGCTTAAGGAAGGCTTGTAAGCTGTCAATAAAAGAATGTTTACTTTCATCGTACGAAAAGAAGAAGGCTACCGCTGCACTCACAAAAAAACTAGGGATGAAGAAGGAGACGATGGTGTACATAGATGTCGATATGGTTGCCCAGCTCATGTATAGCGTGGCATCCAATACTGTATTAAAGGTATACACTACGAAAGTCAACCCTGTAAGGATTAAAGTGCGAACTATGAACTTTCCCGAGATTCCTCTCGCTAAAAAGGAAAGAGCTAATGCCATGATAGGACTCGTTAGTAGATAATAAATCATAATGGTAGAAACATTAGCCCCTGCAGGCATCTCAGGCGGCTGCAACCGTAGTAATTCTGCGAACATACCGCCTACAAGCATCCCAACCAAGAATGTTAAGCCACATAGAACTAATTTACAAATTATAGAGACTATCCTTGATATCTTCATATAGAAATCCTCCCTTGAAAAAATAAGAATGATTTTACTTATCTTATCTTAACAAGAAGAGGATTTTAGCAAAACGGCCTAAAGGATGATTTTGTGCTACGTCAAAAGGCTGAAGTTGTACTCAAAGGAAACTCTGCTATCACAGAGGTACCAATCCCTGGCTTGCTGACTATATTCAAGGAACCATCTCTTTCCTCTGTCCGTTGGCGCATATTTCTCAAACCATTACCAGGTAAGATATCTTTGTTATTAAAACCATTTCCATTATCACGGATTGTTAGATAGAGGAGATTACCGTCATTGGATATTTTGAAGTAAACATGCTTGGAAGAAGCATGTTTTTTGATATTAGCCAGTGCTTCTTGGGTGACGCGGTAAATGGTCATCTCCAGGCCGGGAGGGAGCATATCTGGTAATTGTATTTCTATGTCGACAGGTACCTTCTGTGATTGAGAAAATAAACTTACTGTTACCTTTAAGGCTTCTTCCAACCCTTCTTCGGCTAAAAGAGATGGCCTAAGTTCTTCAATCATAGTATGCAATTCATCAAGATTAGAATTGGCGGTGGCTTCCATATGAGTTAGAATTTCTGAAACCCGCTGGGTAGGTTCTTGAAGCTCATTATGTAGTGAATGGATAGCAAAGATAAGGCCATGCAAACCTTGAGAGACAGAATCATGAAGTTCCCGGCCCATCCGGTTGCGCTCTTCGGTAATGCCCAATTTACGTGAAGCCTCTTGTAGCTGTCTATTTTTGTCTGCCAGTTCCTCCAAGAACTTCATCTTCTCACTGATTATACCCATTCGATAGCGGTAGATTCCATAGATACCTCCCATAATTAGTCCTAGAATACCAACTAAGAGGGTTTGGGGATGAAGGTCAGCTACACCAAAATAAGTAAGTATAATTAGAACGATTAAGCTGTTAATCAAAGCGGCAACGATAAAACTAATGACAGAAATTATTGTGCCATTGTAATAGCCTTTGGCAATCATAGTATTACTGACGAAGAATGCTATTATTGTTCCCAATCCACATAAGGCGGCAACTAGAAAAGGTATCGTCCATATCAATGAATAATCTATATCAAAATCACTAATATAAGCTATCACCCCAAATAGAATACCGAAAACAAATCCCATGAACATAATTCTTCGGATATCAGCCATGGTTATCCTCCCTAAACAAATCATGTTTGTTTGCCAACAAGGCAGCCTGGGTCCGGGTTTTAACATCAAGCTTATGCAGGATATTTGCGACATGAGTCTTAACAGTTTTTTCACTGACAATTAGCTTCTTAGCAATATCTTTATTACCTAACCCTACAGCTAAGAGTCTCAAGACGTCTATTTCTCGTTGAGTAAGGTCTGCTATCAATCTATCGCTAAATACATTATCATTATGTTCTGTAGAGATGTTTGGGGACAAGGCCTTCAGAGGGATTCCTCGTCCTAAGTAGGTTCCTCCTTCAGCTACGGCCTTAATAGCAGTTACCAACTCTTCTGGCGGCGCATCCTTTAGACAATAGCCCGCAGCCCCTGCATTGATAGCCTCACGGATTTGGTTTTCACTCCCGTAGCTAGTAAGAATCAAAACGCGTAGGTTCGGATTAATAGAAAGTAAAGCTTCAGTTGTTGCAATACCGTCCATACCAGTCATTTTTAAGTCCATAAGAATTACGTCAGGCACAGAACTTGAAACAAATGCTAAGGCCGCTTCTCCGCTAGAGCACTCCTCAGTCAATCCAAAATCCTTCAAACTGCTTAAATAAAACTTTACCCCCTGGCGGAAAAAGGGATGATCATCAATAATTAACAACTTATATGGACCATCCATGGCATAACCTCCTTTGAAGTGATATAAACCTATTTTTTTAAAATCATTTGTAACACTAGACTATTTGAGAATAATTAATAAAGCTGATATTATTTCACTAATAATTTAATTATATTATAAAACACATCAAATCTGTTAGCATGGTCTAGGGTAAATAAAAATACAGCTAATTGGAAGCAGGTGATTTAATGGTTCTTAACGGATACTTACCAATCAGTCGTGGTGATATGCAGGAAAGAGGCTGGGAACAATTAGACCTTATCTTGGTTTCGGGAGATGCCTATGTTGATCATCATAGCTTTGGAGCAGCGCTCATTTTAAGAGTTTTAGAAGATAAAGGGTTCAAAGTCGGCATTATTGCTCAACCAGATTGGAAAAGTACTGGAGACTTCCAAAAGCTTGGAAGACCAAGGTTAGGCTTTTTAGTGACAGCTGGAAACATGGACTCTATGGTCAATCACTATTCTGTGAACAAGAGATTAAGGGAAAAAGACTATTATTCCCCGGGTGGGAAGATGGGCTTAAGACCTGATCGAGCAACCATCGTTTATTGTAATAGAATAAGAGAAGCTTTCAAGGATATGCCTATCATTATCGGGGGGATAGAAGCAAGCTTAAGAAGGTTCGCTCATTATGACTATTGGAGCGATACGGTGAGGAAGTCTATACTCATCGATAGTAGTGCGGATCTATTAGTATATGGAATGGGCGAAAAACAAATAGTAGGAATTGCCCAGCAACTTAACGATGGAATGGATATTAAATTCATTAGACATATCCTTGGAACGTGTTACGTTGTAGATGATTTAGAATATGTGGATGACTATACTGAAATACCTTCATCTAAACAAGTCACAGAAGATAAGGTTAAGTATGCCGAAGCTTATAAAAATCAATTTCAAGAACAGGACCCTATAAGGGGAAAGACTCTTGTCCAGAGGCAAGGGAATAAGTATCTAGTACAGAACAAACCAGAAATGCCTCTGACTAGAGAAGAATTAGATCAAGTCTATTCCTTGCCCTTTCAAAGAAATTATCACCCAGTGTATGAGAAACTAGGAGGTATCCCTGCAATCGAGGAAGTAAAATTCAGTATTGTTAGTTCTCGTGGGTGTTTTGGTAACTGCTCCTTTTGTTCCATCACCTTTCATCAGGGGAGAATCGTTCAAAGTCGCAGCGAAGAATCTATCGTTCAAGAAGCTGTTGAAATTACTAATCTCCAAGACTTTAAAGGATATATCCATGACGTAGGGGGACCGACAGCAAATTTTCGAAATGTTGCTTGTGACAAACAACTTAAGGAGGGGGCTTGTAGGGATAAGCATTGCTTACATCCCGCTCCGTGTAAAAATTTAAATGTAGATCATCAGGAATATTTAAAACTCTTAAAAAGATTAAGAACCTTGCCTCGTATAAAGAAAGTATTTATACGTTCCGGTCTGCGATACGATTATATTTTAGCTGACAAAGATGATAAGTTCCTTAACGAACTGATTGAGCATCATATCAGTGGCCAGTTAAAAGTTGCTCCTGAACATATCTCTCCCAAGGTATTGAGATATATGGGGAAGCCGGCGGGACATGCTTACGAAAAGTTTAGGAAGAAGTTTTTTTATATAAATGAGAAGTTAGGAAAAAAACAGTTTATCGTACCCTATTTCATGTCCAGCCACCCCGGGAGCACCTTGGAGACAGCTATAGAATTGGCTGAGTATCTGAGAGATACAGGTTATCAGCCTGAACAAGTCCAAGATTTTTATCCTACCCCGGGCACACTCTCAACCACCATGTTTTTTACAGGCCTTGATCCTCTGACAATGAAAGAAGTATATATCCCTAAGAGCAAAACAGAGAAAGCTATGCAGAGAGCACTTCTGCAGTTCAGAGATCCTAAGAAGTATCCACTCGTACATGCCGCGTTAACCCAAGCTGGTAGAACCGATCTAATAGGGTTCGGACCAAAGTGTTTAATTAGACCTAGAGGCAAGGGTGGAGAAGGATTTAAAAAAGAGATCCAAAACGGATATAAGAAAGGACAAAAGAAAGGGCCAACAAATAAATCTGTGGAAGGAAAGTTAAAAAGAAAAGACCCGAAGACTAATAAGCGATAATAAGGAATTATGAATCATATTTAGAGAGGAGACAGTTATGGAGTATAATGAAATATTTCGGGGTATTTCCGCAGGGCTATTAGTTACCGATAAAGACTTTAAAGTGGCTTGGGCCAATAAATTTGAAGAGAACTTCTATGGTAAGACACTAGAAGAGATGAAGGATATGTGGGTTGTCGATTGTCATAGAGAAGAGAATAAGACGTTTATTAAAAGCTTTCTCGAAAAGTTTAAGACTGGTGAGTTAAAAGAATTTACGAAGATTGCTGTGGGTATGGTCATCACATATAGTAGCTATTATGAGAATCAAGAGTTTGCAGGCATTGTCAGAACAAGAATAAAGATGCCGAAGCAGAACTTGAAGTAAAACAAACAAAAACAGCAACAGGGCCAATCTCCCGGTACCTATGAGATTGGCCCTGTTGCTGTTTTTACGTATATCATTTTAAGAAAAGGGGAGGAACTTTACACGCCTTAACCTCAACCCGCTTCCACACCTCAGCCATAACGTAAGGTTCCTTTTCTAACCACTCATCCAAATCAGCTCTTGCAGGAAAGTCAACAATAAGTGTTGAACCGATCATCTTTTCTGATTCATTTAAAATTGCAGCTGCGTAAAGGAATTTACCTTCCTTATGCATTATATTAACAAGTTCCATATGTTTATCGCGTGCTGCAAGCCGTCTATCAAGTGCTCCTTCGTCAGTCCCATCGTAAGCCGTAACCAGAAATTGCATGGTTATCACTCCTTTGTATAGGTTTATAGATATTTATTCTATAATGAGTAAAGAATATCCTTTTATTACTAGGGGCATTAATAATTCACAATATTGTTGTTGGTCTTTTAACTTTTTGTGGTAGAATAACTAAGTATTACTAAATTAAACAAATTCGAGCGGGGTCACCAATATGGCTGCTTTTTTTTACATTGTCGCTAACGTTATTTTCCCGATTTTTATCTTGATATTGATTGGGTTCATTGCCCAGAAAAAGTTCAACATGGATGTCAGAACATTTTCAAAGATTAATATGTATATTTTTGTTCCGGCGATTATTTTTAAAAATATTTATAAGACCGAAGTTACTTGGCAGTTATTTGGGACTATTTTACTATACCTTTTAATAATATTCATTGGCATGTTTTTTTTAGGGATGGGAATTGGCCGTCTGCTAAATTATCCGCGGGGAATTCGTAATGCTTTCACAAATTCCATTTTGTTCTTCAATGCGGGGAATTATGGATTACCGGTTGCCGAAATTGCTTTTCAGAGTAATCCCTTAGCAACAACTGCCCAAATATTTATTATGGTGATTCAAACTATTTTAATGAACAGTTTTGGGGTTTTCCAATCGGCTGCAGGAAGGTCGGAAAATAGACAAGCACTTAAAAATGCAATCATGATGCCGGCGATGTATGTGCTGATTTTAGTTGTAATTATCAAGATACTAAATATTGAAATACCCGTATTCTTAATGACTCCAGTAGAGAACTTGTCTAAAGGGTTTATCCCTGTAGCGCTCTTGACTTTGGGCGTTCAACTGTCAGAGGTCAAAATCAGTAAAAGGATTAAAGATATATTAATCTCTTCTTTCATTAGACTACTTCTTGCCCCCGTCATTGGCTATATAATTGTTAACTTGATGGGAGTGGAAGGAATCTTAGCCAAGGTTCTTATTCTAGGGGTTGCCACCCCAACTGCAGTTAATATAGCGATTATTGCTAGGGAGTTTGACAATGAACCAGAATATGCCTCGCAAATTGTATTTGTTTCTACGCTTTTAAGTGTGATAACAATTCCTATATTAATACTTTTAATGGAGTATATATAATAAATTAAATGTAATATTGGGTGCAAAAAAGATGTAAGACTCCCATCGGCCAAGGAGTCTTCTTTGTTATTAACCTATATTATTATCGTGGCAAGTATTGAAATTATTAGAATTAGTTAACAGCATGAAAATATTGATCAAGTAATAATAAGAGAGAGGATTGATATCTTTGTCAGTTGAAAACAGAAAAGAGAAAACGCCATCTTTGCTACTTTCTCTACTTCCTTTCCTTGTGACAGGGGTAGCTTTGGGATTGTCTGTTTTTGTGTACGATGTAGAACCACATGTTGCTGTCCTTCTTGGGGCAATTACTGCTGGCTCGGTTGCCTACATACATGGATTTTCTTGGGAGACTATCGAGGAAGGTTTTAAAGATAGTATTTACAGAATTATACCAGCTCTTATCATTCTTTTGATAATTGGAATGATAATCGGAATTTGGATAAGCAGTGGGATAGTTCCCGCTCTCATATATTATGGCTTCACCTTTATGCAGCCATCTTGGTTTTTACCTGCAGTGCTTGTATTTTGTAGTTTTGTCTCAATTATAACGGGAAGCTCTTGGACAACGATTGGGACTATTGGCGTAGCAAGTATAGGTGTTGGTCAAGGACTAGGTATTCCGGAAGCAGCTATAGCCGGGGCAGTTGTTTCAGGGGCGTTTTTTGGTGATAAACTGTCACCGTTGTCGGATACAACAAATCTTACTCCTGCAGTTCTAGGAGTAGACCTCTATGAACATATCAAGCATATGTTACCGTCTACTATACCGATTTTTGGAGTAGCGCTCGTATTGTATACAGGTCTAGGATTATATTTAGTAGATAATAATACTGCAAGTATCGGGGTAGGTGAGTATCAAAAATATATCCTTGAACACTTCAATTTATCTCCCTTACTTGCTATCCCACCTGCTGCTATTATTATGATGATACTGTTTAAGGTTCCAGCCATACCTAGTTTAACATTAGGTGTTATTCTAGGAGGGTTGTTACAGATGTATGTTCAAGACCAGAGTATAGGTGAATTCTTTACAATACTGTATAGTGGATTTACCATTTCAACAGATTGGCAGGAGATGGATGCACTATTGACCCGAGGTGGTATGAGTAGTATGTATTCTATTATTAACCTAGGGATACTCTCGCTTGCTTTGGGAGGAATAATGTATAAATGCAAAATGCTAGGTGTGATTGTTGGTAATTTAGGAAGAGTAATACAACGCCAGGGAGACTTAATTGTGACTACTCTGTCTACCTCAATATTTATTAACATATTTGGAGCTAACCAGTATTTAGCAGTAATCATTCCTGCTCAGATGTACGAAGATACTTATAAATCCCGCAACCTTCATTTGAAGAATCTAAGCAGAGCTTTAGAAAGTGGAGGAACTCTTACAGCGCCATTAATACCTTGGAATAGTAATGGAATATTCGTGATGTCTGTCCTTGGTGTTAACGCTCTTGCATATGCTCCCTATGCATTTATCTGTTGGATGTCGGTAATAGTTGTCGCCATACTTGGCTATGCTAATATTTCAATGACTAAGATATATCCTAGTGATGTGTGGAATGATATGCATAATTAAGTTCATGGTTAAATTAATATATAACAAGCAGAAAAGAGAGTCACAGCTCATAGTTTGATATGCTCCCCTTAAGGTAGACAGGTTAAATAATAAAAATCTGTCTACTGAAGGGGGAGTATATTTATGTCAAGAAAGAGATGTAAATATAATGAAGAAGAAAAATATCAAATCATTAAGGAATATAGTGATGGATCTAGATCGCTTAGGGAAATTGAATCGCAATATAAAATTGCTAATAAGACACTCTATAGGTGGATTGATAAATATTATAAGTATGGTATAGATGGTTTAAAAGAATCAAGACGATGGATAAATTACTCTAAAGAACTTAAAGAAAAAGCTGTAAGAGACTATCTTTCAGGAGAATTATCACAACGTGAAGTAGCTAGGAAGTATGAAATATCTAGTACTTCTGTTTTATTAAAATGGGTAAATAAGTATAATTGTCATAGAGAGATAAAAGCTACGTCGAAAGGATTGAGAAATTCTATGACAACGGGAAGATCTACTTCTTGGAAAGAGAGAATAGAGATTGTATTATTCTGCATTGCTAACAATAATGACTATCATAAGGCAGCTGAAGTTCATCAGGTATCTTATCAGCAAGTTTATCATTGGGTCAAAAAATATGAGTCTGGTGGAGAAGATGCTTTAAAGGATCGAAGGGGCCGGAAGAAAGATGAAGAAGAATTAACACCAGAGGAAAAAATCAAGATTGATATGAAGCGACTAGAGGCCGATAATGAAAGACTTAGGGCTGAGAACGCATTCCTAAAAAAGTTGGAGGAACTAGAAAGGAGGCGTTTTTAAGTCGCGTTAGACAAGAAAATAAGTACATCGCAATTACCCAGCTTCATGACAAACAGCAGTTTTCTATTTCCTTGTTGTGTGAAATCGCAAAGATGCCACGTTCTGCTTACTATAAATGGTTAAAGAGAGAAACAGCGTCAAATGAGTCTCAGAATAAGGAGATAATTACAGAGATGTTTAAACTTTATGAAGAAGTAAACGGGATATATGGTTATCGCAGAATGACGATGAACTTAAGTCGGAGGCTAATGCAAAGATTCAATCATAAGCGAATATACCGTCTGATGAAACTAACAGGGTTGCAGTCCGTAATCCGAAGGAAAAAGAAACGTTATGTCAGATCTACTCCGCAACATGTAGTAGAGAACCTATTAAACCGTGAGTTTACCGCCCAGCATACTAACCAAAAGTGGGTTACAGATGTTACGGAATTAAAATATGGTAACAGTCGGAAAGCCTATTTAAGTGCCATACTGGATTTGTATGATTCATCGATTGTTGCTTATGTGCTAGGCCATTCCAATAACAATAATCTAGTATTTAAAACCTTAGACTTGGCTTTGGAGGCTTCCCCAGGAGCAAGACCAATGCTTCATAGTGACAGAGGGTTTCAGTATACGTCTAAATATTTTAAGCGCAAAATAGACACTGCAGAAATGAAACATAGCATGTCACGGGTTGGAAAATGTATCGATAATGGTCCAATAGAGGGATTCTGGGGAACACTAAAATGCGAAAAATATTATCTTAACAACTATGAGACCTATGAAGAGCTGGACAAAGCTATTAGAGAATACATACACTTTTATAATTACGAGAGATTACAAAAAAGATTAAGCTGCCAAAGCCCAATGGAGTATCGAGCAATAGCAGCTTAGAGAGTTTTAATTATTTCCACTGTCTACTTGACAGGGAGCAGTTCAGTTGCTGTGACTCTCTTTTCTGCTTGTTATATCCGTTTTTCTGATATGGTTGTAATTTGTCCAACCACTTATCTTCCAGTTCAGCCAGTGCTTTAGGCCAGTATTGCTTCTCAAATTCATGTGGATCCAGATTCTCCAATACTTCAAAAGAGAAGGACTCTTCACCATACAGATTCCAATCTTCTTGCAACGCTTTATTGTAATGAGATTGTAATTCTAGCTGAAAGCGGTTGCTATTAAACTTTCCTGGCAGATTTAGGCTGCTTCCCACATAAATCTTCTGGTTCGTATTATTAACGATTTGGTATACTCCCATCGGTCTGGGAGTTTCTTTATAGGCTTGTTTAAGTTGTTTACGCCTATCCATATGAATCAACTCCTTTTTTAAATAAGGACAGTTAGTTCTTTTGTTCATAAAGCAAGATATCCTGTTTAAGTAAAATTAAAGCTTTATCCAGTAGGAACTACCATTTGGAACTCTATCCATAAAGCCATATTCGATTAAATATCGACGTAACAATACATAATCGTCGTAGAATTGTTTTAAGACATTATTTACTTCTTTTTCTGTATAAACGCGATCGGTCTCGAAGTACTTCAAGATATGCTTAAGGATAGCAACTTTCTTTTTCTCCTTAAGGGGGAAGGATGAGATGGGACCGTCTAGCCCCTGCTGAAAATAAGCAGACAAAATTTTATTATATTCCTCTTCTGTGATAGCAAAGCGGTCATCAATTTTCTTGGTATTTCTGGGAACATCGATAAAAGAGCCTTTCTTAGGAACTTGTTCGGACAGCAGTTCCATTATGGCTAAGAATATTTTGGCCTGCTTCTGTTTTTCCCTTAAAGTGAACCTATGGTTTCTAATCGTCGATGTGCTGCCTGTGTTTAGAATTTTCGCTACTTTATTATCGTCATAACCTTCAAAAAATAGCTCTAAAATAGTTTTTTGATGATCTGTTAATCCAGTTAGCTTCTTATCTAAATCCAGTAAGAAATGAAATGAAGAACGGTGTGATTGTTCTATATGAACCTGGATGAACTTCTTAGCTTCGTATAACTGACCATCATATGGGTAGATAATGCCATTAAACAGGACCTTGCCACATAGCAGACAGATGAATTCGTCGCCTTGCTCATTATAAACATAGCCTTGCTTCATTTCCTTTAAGGAGGACTGCCAGAAAAGATCAGAAACATTAATCATTATACAAACAACTCCAATAAACGTCTATTGACAATGTAGACATAATACATTTAAATCTATAAATTGTCAAGATATCCTGTAAATAAAAAGTGTATTTGTCTATACAGAATATAAACAAATACACATATAGTTTAGAAGTGGTTAATTGTTGGATAACAC
>JAGXFZ010000047.1 GCA_024637055.1 Gracilibacter sp.
GACAAGTGCTGTCATCAAGGGAGTAACCTATAACTACGTCTATGATAAAGCCAACCGTCTGATCGAAGTACAAGACAGCGGTCTGAACACCATAGCCAAGTACACCTATGATGCTCAGGGACAGAGACTTACCAAGGAGCTCTCCGTTGGAACGGTCTACACCTACCATTACTTCAACGGCGAAGTCCTGTATGAGACCAAGAGCGGAGATCCTGACAACATCCTGAGTGCCCTGTATATCCGTTCACCGCAGGGTAAGCCGTTGGCTGTGCATATGAATTACAATTTAGCAAACCCTGGTCTTAACACCAATTGGTATTATTACCACTACAATGCTCATGGGGATGTAATAACGGTAACCGATGAGAACGGAAATATCTTCAGAGAGTATGTTTATGATCCTTATGGGAATATATTAAGTGTAAAGGATGGAGCAGGATTAGAAATAACTGACCTTGAAGGAGATAGCTTTAACCATGCTTACACTTATGCGGGTTATATGTATGATAGTGAGACAGGATTATATTATCTGAATGCCAGGTACTTCGAAGCAGGAATCGGCAGGTTTTTGACGAAGGATGCTTTTAAAGGTTCAGCGGATAGAGTGAAAAGCCTGAACACGTATGCTTATACCCATGGCGATCCCGTTAACCTGATTGATCCTACTGGTTATGATGTTGGGGCTCCGGGGATGGATCGAGGTTAGGTTGGGATTTAACTTCGGCGTTTTTACCTCTTATACCTGGGTCGTATGTTGTTAAGGCGGCTAAAGTTGTTGACAATGCTGACGAAGTTGTTGATGTTACTAAGGGGGCGACTAAGTCTGCAGGAGCATCATCGAAATATATTGATATAACCGAAGCAAGCAGCCGCTATGCAAATCGAGCAACAGATGTGACTAAAAGTCAATTTGAACAAAATCTTTTCGATAATGGGTGGGCTAGATCCATTAGTAAAGATGGTAGAGTTATTAATTTGACTAAAGATGGTGCTCGGTACTCTCTCCGTGATGGAGCAAAATCAACAGGTGGATCGACGGCTGACTTCTTTATGTCTGGTAGTAAATCTATTGATCTTAAAATCAGATTGGGGATTAAGTAAATTTATGAAACCTAATACTTTCGCTATTAGAGAAAAGGAATTTGAAGAATCTTTTAGGCTTGTAACTGCGGCTTTTAATCCTAATAAACGATTACCAGAGCAAATTTTTGATCACTTATTTACTAATTTCTTTTTCGAAGAATTTGATTGGGCAATGAGTGCTGATTTCTGGAAGACGATTCAGCATCTAGCAATTGTTTCACAAGATTCTTTTATTCTCACTGGAGTCTTAGAGCCGAACCCTATTGAATATTTCTATCAGGAATTTGGTTATTACAATTGGTTTAAATTACCTGTAAATATATCCTGTGATGATTATTGGGACGTTCTTCAATTAGAACCGGAAGACAGTCCGGCGGACGCAATTCTATACAATTCTGATATAGTTGTCTGGGTATCTGCTACAATGAAATGGGCTGTTTGGGGAGAACGAAATTTAGGTGTCTGTGTTTTAGCCCTTAAGGATAATAGCACAATAAAGAAAGAGCACCCTCCTATCGGAAAATGGAAATCTGTTAATGAAGCACTAATCAATTTATTCCCGATTAGCTTCTATGGTAAACAAGTTCCAATAGATTTTTCGGAGCTCCTAAGACGCAATTACTTTTCAAACCTTAAAAAGTAAAACTTTATTGACAGTGGTATTTAATTTTTTGCAATAAGTTTGTCATAACACTAATTGAGTATAAATGAATTGGTACGAGGGTCCGGCACAATGTTAGCCGGACCCTTCATTCTTGTTTCAGGCGGCAATATCACTGACTACGCCACCAAACTTGTAACCAAAGACAGTAACTGGACCAAATATGTCTATCCTCTAAGACCTAATCAGGACGGCTTCTACAAAATAAGGGTGGAGATGAGGAATGCTTCAGGTAAGGTGTACTTCGATAATATCCGTTTCAGTAACGGTGAACAAATCAGCGAATACACCTATGATGCGGATAACAATTATGTAACTGAGATTAAGAATCAGCTGAATAATAAGCTTAAGTATGAAAATAACAGTTACGGCCAAGTCACCAAAATGACTACTCCTACAGGTGAAGTTACAGAATACTCCTACGACGGTCAAGGAGCACTGCAGACCGTTAAGGACAACTCCGGAAACGTAGCCACCTACGCCTTGGACAATAACGGTAATGTAACGGATGTGGTAATCAAGGAAAGCGGTACAACCCCGGTCTATGAGAGTTCGTTTGAATATGATGAGTATGGCAATATGGTCAAAGAGATTGCCAAACCGGACTTGGGACAACCGGCTAACGACAAAACCACGGAATACCTCTACGATGAATCCGATCACCACTGTCTTAACTGGTGGTGAAGTCCAAAGAACGACACTTTCACTTATGGGCCCGATGACTAGAGAATCTTTCTCCGGTTTTAATGCCGACAAACTATTCTTAGCCGCTACAGGAGTTAGCGCAGAGAAAGGGTTGTCCACAACAAGCATGATTGAATCTGAGGTTAAACAAGCTATGATTAATGCCTCCAAAGAGGTTGTGCTTGTGGCTCACAGTGAAAAGCTGGATAAAACCTTCTATCATACTTTTGTAAAATGGGATAAGATAAGTACATTCATAACTGACTCAGGTGCTGATCGTAGCTTACTTAAAAAAATTGAGGAATATGGAGTCAATGTAATAGTTGCAAACTAATGTACGTAGAACTTAAATGGGGTTTATTTTAACTAGGGATAAATCTGTCACAGTAGATAACTGAGGCAGATTTGTCTCTTTGTGCTTGATTAGAGTTAAATGTTATGTATATACATAGGTCTTTTTGGATTGACTTCTATCTTATTCCTTAACCTCCATATAGAGACATGGAGCAGGTAACTTGCAGAACAATCTGCCGATACGGTAACAGGTATGCCAAGGATGCGGAGACTGTCGGAAAGTTGGTTGGTGACTTCGCCTCAACGGCAGAGCAGATGTCAGCTTCCATCGAACAGGTCAATAAGGCGGTTGAGACTGTTGGAGTACCTGTCCAAGAGGCTTAGGGAGTGCAACACCTTTGATATTTAATGGGTTTTATAGTATAATATACTATAAAAGGAAAACTATGTTTAGTATAATTTAATCCGGCTTGCAGAAGCAGCAGAAGTCACTTTTTTATAAAGTGACTTTTTTTAGAATTTAAAGGAGGAAACCACAATTGATTATAAATATGAGCTATATCTATGTTTTTGGTGGAGTGCTGTTCGCATTTTTGCTATTATGGGTTGTTTCGATCAAGCTGCAAAAAAGACTAAACATAAATATACGAGATGCATCCCTTACGATTGAAGAACTTGAGGAACATGCCAGAAGCATGTCACTGGAGCATTCTGTGTCTTCAGGGAAAAACAAATTGAACTGGCCTATTACACGCATGAATGAAAACTTCAGCTTTATTCGCCAAGTATATGGAGATTTGAATGCATCTATGAATAAAAAGCCTTCAATGCCGCCCGCAGCGGAATGGCTGCTTGACAATTACTATGTGATAGAAGCACAGGTGAACGGACTGCGCAAGGACCTATCAAAGAAAAGCTACTTTGATTTGCCGGTATTGAATAAGGGACCGTACCAGGGGATTACCAGAATCTTCGCCCTTGCAATGGAACTGGTCGCTCATACAAATGGGCAGATCGAGGAAGACGCGCTGCTGAAATATCTGGATGCCTATCAGTCACACAACATACTCTTTGAGCGAGAGATATATGTCATTCCTGCCATGCTGAGACTCGCACTTATTGAAAAAGCAAGGATAATTTGTGAGGACATAATTGAAACCAGAAAGCAATGGGACCTTGCAGATGAAACGGTTGAAAAATGGTTGGCCGAAACTATAGTTGACCCAGAAAAAATAAATGAGCTGTTCAAAAATAATGGTAAGGCTATGAATGATGCTATAGATACTGCCAATCCATCGTTCGTGGAGCATCTGTTTTACAGATTGCGAAGATCTGGAAGAAGGTACTCGGATGTACTGCGATACATTGATGAGAACCTAGATAAATATGATACTACAACAGAAATAATTGCTCAAAAGGAACATAATGCTCAGGCAGTCAGTACAGTTTCCATGGGAAACTGCATTGTCAGCCTCAAATATCTTTCGAGCATAAATTGGACTGACTTGTTTGATACTGCAAGTTATTTGGAAAAAATCTTAAAGCAGGATCCTGTTGCCACCTACAGCCTTATGGATAATAAATCCCGATTCTATTATAAGAACAAGGTGGAAAATATCGCTAAAACTTATGGAGTTTCAGAGCTTTATATCGCAAAGGAAGCCTTGGGTCTTGCCCAAAATGAGATGTCTTCAAGCAGCATGACTGCTGATGATGAAAATCATGATAATCGCACGTATCACATCGGGTATTATATTGTCGGTGACGGACTTAAGGAACTTGAGAGAAGGCAAGAGAGAAATATCAGGTTCTTTACAAAGCTCAAAAAAGCGATGGACAATAATCAGGGCATGATATACATGCTTTCAATTATCACGTTCACATTAGTTCTTACCCTTTTGACAATCGGCTATACTCTGAATTTTATATCCTCAAATTATCCTCTCTACGTGATATTAACTACGGTAGCGGTAATAATACCGGCTTCTGAAATTGTTGTTGCAATTACCAACTGGCTTGTTTGCAGAGTAAAAAAACCAGCCGTTTTTCCAAGGCTGGAACTAAAGGACGGCATCCCGGACAGTATGAGCGCCATGGTGGTAATGCCGGCTTTGCTTTCTGATAAAAAACGTGTAAAAGATCTAATGGAAAACATGGAGAATCATTACCTAGGGAATAAAGAGAAGAATCTGTATTTTGCACTGATTGGCGCCTTCATGGACTCGGACTACGAAAATAACAAAGATGACAAAAGCGTTGTCAAGGAAGCTTCAGATAGCATAGCTGCTTTGAACAACAAATACGCTGATGGTAAAAAGGATCTATTCTATTTCTATAACAGACAGCGAAAATTTAATGAAATCGACAATACTTGGACTGGCTGGGAGCGAAAAAGAGGCGCTTTGATGGAGTTAAATGAATTGCTCCTAGGCTCTGAGGAAACCAGCTTTTTCTTTTATTCTAACAAATTGCTTCCGGATGCGATCATAAAGTATGTAATCACACTAGATGAAGATACTATTTTGCCCTTAGGTATGGCGAAAAAAATGATTGGAACTATGGCTCATCCGCTTAACAGACCGATTATTGACAGTGAAATGGGAATCGTTACGAAAGGATATGGTCTGATTCAGCCAAGAGTCTCATTTGACAGCGACAGCTCAAACAGATCAGTTTTTTCAAGGATATATACCGGCCAGGAAGGACTTGATCCCTATGCAAGCGCCATATCGGACGTCTATCAGGATCTTTTTAGGGAAGGGATTTTTACAGGCAAGGGCATCTATGACCTTAAAGTCTTTCAAACTGTTCTAAAAGGAAAATTACCAGAAAACGCGATACTTAGCCATGACTTGCTGGAAGGGTCCTTTGTGAGAGCTGCATTAGTCTCTGATTTGGAGCTGGTGGATTCTTATCCGTCAAAATACAAATCCTTCATAGCGAGGCTCCACAGATGGATCAGGGGCGATTGGCAGCTTATTCCGTGGCTTTTCAGGGGAATCTATACAAAGAACAATACTCTCATAAGGAATCCTTTGTCATATGTTTCCAAATGGAAAATTACAGATAATCTGAGAAGGAGCTTGCTTACACCGGCCGTTATGGGTCTTATTGTTCTAGGCTTCAGCATACTGCCGGGCTCAGGTGTCTTTTGGGTTGGTTTAGGTATTGCATCCATGGGTATTCCACTTGCCCTGTCTCTATTAACGCAGATTTTTAGTGGTGGACTTAAATTAGATAGCACTAAAAGACATCTTACAGGTTTTTTCGGAATTAAGGCTTCAATATTTCAGTTCCTTCTGGGGATCATATTCCTGCCCTACCAAGCATTAATGGCATTGGATGCTATTGTAGTTACGCTGACCCGTGTCTTTATCACCAAGAAAAACATGCTCGAATGGGTAACGTCCTCTGATGCTGACAGAGATCAGCCTAATTCCATTCAAAGCTACATTTCGACGATGGGCTTAAGTGCAACTGCAGGCATAGTCATTGCAGCACTATCCTATTATTTCAAACCAGAAAGTTTCACTTTAAGTGTTATTTTACTGATAGTCTGGTTGATTTCGCCCATAATTGCATACTTTATCAGCAAAGATGATCATATTCAAGCTGAAAAATTGGATGACAAGGCCTTGCTGGAGCTTAGAAAAATAGCCAGAAAGACTTGGAGATATTTTGAAGAGTTTGCAAATCCAAAAAATAATTACCTCGCCCCTGACAATTTTCAGGAGGAACCTTACAGGGGAATCGCATACAAGACATCTCCGACGAACATCGGACTAGGATTGATGGCTTCTCTGACAGGCAGAGACATGGGATATATAGGGCTCATTGAGACTACAGAGCGTATTTCAAAAACGATTACCACAATAGAGAAAATGGAAAAGTGGAATGGACATCTATATAACTGGTATGACACTAGGACACTTGAACCACTTCAGCCTATGTACGTTTCCACCGTGGACAGCGGAAATCTGATTTGCTACCTGATCACCTTGACTCAAGGCCTAAAGGAATACTACGAAAAACCTTTGATTGATGCCGCATTTGCAAGAGGCATTAATGATACGATTAGAGCCGGCCTTGAAGCTGGGCAGGAGTTGCCGATTGATACTAGGGTTTTTGGCCTTATGGAGAAACAGGAAAAGATCGATCCAATGCTTTGGATTAAGGAATTGGAAAAATTTATTGAGGATTCAGGTCTATCCAGCATTTTACAAAAGGAATGGAAAATAAAAAGCGAACTTATGGGCAAGGCGCTGAACCAAGAAATAAAAAGCTTCATGCCTTGGGTCGCAATGTCCCAAGGCATACCTTGTCAACCTTTAGACATTGCGCTGACAGCGAAGGTAGACTTACTGCTTGAGCTTATGCGAACGAATGTCAGTCTGAAGGGGCTTCCTGGATTGAGCAAGGACATATTGAAACATTGTGATCAGTTGAATGCAGATATCAGGGAAATAGTTGGAGGATCATTCGAGGCGGAACTTGTCTGGTTGAACGAACTGAAAGAAGCTGCAGAAAAATCATTCCAATTTTCAACTGGGTTTATTGACCAATATGATCGACTGATAGAGAAAATTACTGATATTTCGATGAACACCAAATTCGCCGTACTTTACAATGACCGAAGACATTTGTTTTATATAGGCTACAATATTGAAGAAAAGAAGCTTACCAACTCCTATTATGACATGCTGGCTTCAGAAGCCAGGCAAACCAGCTATATAGCTATTGCAAGAGGAGAGATACCTCCAAAGCACTGGTTTATGCTGGGCAGATCATTGACATTGGTAGGTCGTTTCAAGGGGCTGGTTTCCTGGAGTGGAACGATGTTTGAGTATCTGATGCCGCTGCTATTAATGAGAAGCTACAAAAATACTCTTCTAGATGAAACATACTCCTTTGTTGTCAAGAGCCAGATTAAATATGGAAAACAAAGGGTAATGCCATGGGGAACATCAGAATCTGCTTACAATTCTTTGGATATAAGTCTTGATTATCAATATAAAGCCATAGGAGTGCCTTGGCTTGGAGTGAAAAGAGGTTTGTCCGAGGACGCTGTAGTAGCACCCTACGCAACTTTCCTCGCCCTTATGGTAGACCCTGAAGCTGCCTACAAAAATATAGAGCACCTTAAGGCGGAGGGTATGGAGGGACCCTATGGCTTTTATGAAGCTGCGGACTACACCCCTGATCGTATTGAACCACTGACAAAAAAAACAGTTATAAAGAGCTTCATGGCACATCATCAAGGAATGAGCCTTATGGCTGTCAATAATTATCTTAATGATGACACGATGCAGAAACGATTCGCGAAGGATCCGTATGTAAAGGCTGGAAGACTACTGCTCCAGGAAAAAGTTCCGCTGAATGTTATCTTCACAAAGGAGAACAAGGAAAAAATACAGACTGCAAAAACGTCGGTCAACACCGACAAAGGCCCATACAGGCGCTTTACAGTTCCGAATTTTGATTTGCCAAAAACACACGTCTTATCCAATGGCAATTACTTTGTGAGTCTGACAGATAAGGGTACCGGCTATAGCAGGACCAGAGATGCTGATATCTCAAGATGGCGAGAAGACCCTATTTTAGGTAGCTATGGCACATTCTTTTATATAGAAAATCTTGACATGAATCAGAGCTGGTCCGCCACGTATGCACCGTTGAATGTGATGCCGAAAAACTACGAAGTTGTTTTCACAGCAGACAAGGCTGCGTATAAAAGAACTGATGGAGACATTGAGACCTTGACAGAAGTCGTTGTTGCATCAGGCGATAATGCAGAAGTAAGGCGGATCAAACTAAAAAACAACGGAAAATCAGCCTGTACGCTTCAAGTTACCAGCTATTTTGAGCTTGTCGGTGCATCCCACAACAGTGATTTGGCGCACCCTGCCTTCAGCAATCTTTTTGTGAGTACGGAGTATGATCCACAATACAAAGTGCTGCTTGCAAACAGACGCACAAGAAGCAAGTCCGACAGAAATCTATGGGTTGCAGAAATACCGGTGATCGACGGGGAAAAGATTGGTGACATAGAGTATGAAACCGACAGGTCGCAGTTCATTGGAAGAGGCAATAATACTGGCAATCCTGAGATAATTGAGCGGAAGAAGCCACTGTCAAATATGGTTGGATCCGTTCTGGATCCAGTATTCAGCATGAGGGGCAGGGTCCGGCTAGAGCCTGGAAATACAGCGCGTATTTTCTTCGTTACAGCAACGGCGAATAGCAAAGAATCAGTACTGGAACTGGTTGAAAAATACAACAATACAGAAGCCTGTGACGCTTCATTTTGGCTTGCGTTGACAAGAAGCCAGGTGGAAGCGAAGTATCTGAATATCAAAGCTCATGAAATGGAACTTTATCAGAATTTGATATCCGATATCCTTTTTATCAGCCCCCAAAGGAGGAAGTATGAGCAAAATATCAAGGATAATAGAAAAGGGCAGCAAGCTTTATGGAAATATGGCATTTCAGGAGACAGGCCGATTGTTCTCCTTGTACTAGACAAGACTGATGAGATGGAACTGCTTTATGAATTGTTGAAAGCCCATGAATACTGGAGACTTAAGGATCTCAAGGTTGACCTAGTTGTTTTGAGCCGCGAAGAAAACAGCTACACTAACCCGCTGCATTCGTTGATCACTGAAATAGTCTATACTACGCAGACTCAGGATTTGATGAACCGTCACCGGGACGTATTCATATTGAAAACCAGCACGATGACTACTCAGGAGATCAACCTTTTCTACGCAAACTCAAGAATGGTCTTTGAAGGCAGCTGCGGCACCATGGAGCAGCAGAGCAATATTGATACGCAAATAGCCATAGCCGACTCATTTGAGATTAGCAATGAGTCTGTTAATCGCAGTGAAGCTACAGAGTATATCAGGGATGAAAACAGGACACCATTTCCGGTTTTGAAACACGAAGTGGAAGAACAAAAAGAACTTCAATTCTTCAATGGCTTCGGCGGATTTGGAAGAAATGGAAAAAGTTACATCATAAAGCTTGATAAAAAGCTAATGACTCCTGCCCCCTGGGTTAATGTCGTAGCCAATCCAGACTTCGGGTTTATGGTTTCCGAGTCAGGAGGAGGTTACACCTGGTGTGAAAACAGTAGAGAAAACAAACTGTCAAAATGGTCAAACGATCCAGTCTGTGACGAACCTGCAGAAGTTTTTTACATCGGAGATGAGTCAGGGGAACTATGGTCGATGACTCCGCTGCCTATAAGAGAAGAAGAGCCATATACTATCGAGCATGGATTCGGATATACAGTATTCCAACATCATAGTCATGGAATCGAACAAGAGCTTGTGCAGTTTGTCCCTGTTTCAGGCACGGTAAAAATCAGCATGCTCCGCTTTCATAACGAAAGCAGGGAGAACAGAAATTTGAGCGTCACATATTACATGACACCGATTATGGGAGTCAGCATGAGCGAAACAGGCATGCACCTTGTAAGTTCTCAAACAACCGAAGGTACATTGATGATTGAGAATCCATATAATAGGGAATTTGCCGACAGAGTATTCTTTATGGATGCCTCTGTCAAGGATAGAACTGTCACCGGAGACAAGAAGGAGTTCTTTGGCCGGGGAAGCCTTATTTCCCCAGATGCGATGAAGTGTAAGAACCTGTCCGGGATAACCGGCGCAGGATATGATCCTTGCGGGGCAATGCAGATCAATATCAGATTAGAGGCAAATGAAACAGCAGATATCGTTTTTGTTATGGGTATGGCTGAAAGCCAGAAGGACGCTCTTGAACTTGCAGACAATTTCAAGGCTGTTCAGCAGGCAAGGGATGCTTTAAAGGAGGTTGAGCTCTTTTGGCGTGACAAACTGCAGGCAATCGAAGTGGATACTCCCGATCCAGCAATGAATATCATGCTTAACGGATGGCTAAAATATCAAGTTATTAGTTGCAGGATGTATGCAAGGTCCGCATTTTATCAGTCAGGCGGAGCTTATGGATTCAGGGACCAGCTTCAGGATACTTTAGCCCTGGCATCAACCTGGCCTTCCCTAGCAAGAGACCAGATTATTAAACATGCTGGCCATCAATTCGAAGCGGGCGACGTGCTGCATTGGTGGCATGAACCAGCTGGCAAAGGTACCAGGACCCGTATATCCGATGATTACCTGTGGCTGCCCTATGTTACCGCCGAATATATAAGGATAACCGGTGATTTTGATATATTGAACCGCAAAGCACCTTACCTTCAGGAGGAACCATTAAAAGAGCATGAGTCGGAAAGATATTGCCAGCCTAAGGTCTCTTTGGAAGAATTCTCGCTTTATGACCATTGTATCCGTGCTATTAACAACGCACTCCAGTTTGGTGAGCATGATTTGCCACTGATCCGTGGAGGTGACTGGAACGATGGAATGAATAATGTTGGCAGTGGAGGAAAGGGAGAGAGTGTTTGGCTTGGGTGGTTTTTGTGCACGACACTGGAAAAAATTATACCGGTCTGCCGCGAAATGGGCGACGAGGATATGGCAGATGGTTATTCGCTGCTGATCCGGAAAATAGCAAATGCAATTGAAAATAGTGCCTGGGATGGAAACTGGTATATCAGGGCATTCTTTGATGATGGATCGCCTTTAGGAGCTTCAGCCAACAGTGAATGCAAAATAGACTCTCTGGCACAAACCTGGTCTGTGATTTCAGGTGCAGGAGATGCAACAAGAGCTGTACAAGCTATGCAGTCCCTTGAAAATCATCTTGTGATGAATGAGGAAGGCATAATAAAACTACTGACCCCTCCATTTAATGATGGTATTTCGGACCCTGGTTACATTAAAGGATATCTCCCGGGTGTCAGGGAAAATGGTGGCCAGTATACGCATGCAGCAGCCTGGGCAGTGGCGGCATTCGCGAAGCTAGGCGATGGTAACAAGGCATGGAACTCCTTCAGAATCCTCAACCCGATCAATCACGCACGTACCAAAAGGGAATCCTCGGTTTACAAGGTCGAACCATATGTTATGGCTGCCGATGTCTACAGTGAGCAACCTCATATAGGAAGAGGGGGCTGGACCTGGTATACCGGGGCGGCTGGCTGGATGTACAAAGCCGGAATAGAAGGTATCCTTGGCTTTAACAAGCAGGGTGAAGAATTGATCTTTGATCCAAGCATACCTGAGAAATGGAAAGAGTATTCCATAAGCTACAAATACATGCAAACAGCATATGAGATAAAAGTAAGCAATCCAAATGGCATCAGCAAGGGAGTCCGTCACGTCTACGTGGACGGCGAGCTCCAAGCTAATAAGATAATAAACCTTGTGAATGACAGACTTATTCATCAAGTCGAAGTACTGATGGGCGTCTGACCATTCAATCAAAAGGGGCAGGAAGGAATAGGTATGAAAACAACACTGATAATTATGGCTGCGGGAATCGGTTCACGGTTCGGAGGTGGAGTAAAACAACTGGAACCTGTCGGACCTGACGGAGAAATCATCATAGATTACTCAATTCGTGATGCTCTAAAAGCCGGATTTGACAATATTATTTTCATTATAAGAAAGGATCTCGAAAAGGACTTCAAAGAAGTGATCGGAAATCGAATAGAAAAAATCTGCGATGTATCCTATGCTTATCAGGAGCTTGACGATTTGCCGGAAGGTTTTTCCAGGAATAAAGCACGAAAGAAGCCATGGGGTACAGGGCAAGCTTTGCTTGCATGCAAGGATATGATTACAAATCCATTTGTGGTAATTAACGCAGATGACTATTATGGCAAGGAGGCTTTTACTAAGGTTCATGATTACTTAATCAATTCATCAAAAGACAGCGATTCATTTGTCGTCTGTCTGGCTGGTTTCATTCTGAAGAACACCTTGAGCGAAAATGGTGGAGTGACAAGAGGGATTTGCAGTATCGATGAAGACTTCAACTTGACTAATGTTGTTGAGACCCATGACATTGTGAAAACAGGATATGGTGCTGCTGTTCTCGCGAAAGATGGAAAGTTGCTGCCTCTAGACGCCAAAACTTATGTTTCAATGAATATGTGGGGATCGACACCGAAATTTCTTTCCGTTTTGGAAACGGGTTTTGTAGAATTTCTGACAAGCTTACCTTCAGATGACATCAAATCAGAGTACATTTTACCTACCATCATTGATGGGTTAATTAGGAGCGAAAAAGCGAAAGTAAAACTGCTCGAAACAAAGGATACGTGGTTTGGAGTAACGTATAAGGAAGACAAGCAGGTAGTTGTAGACGCAATCAAGCTACTTATTGCGACTCAAGATACTCTTGGGTCTCCTACAATGATAAAGAACGATGAAGACAGGATAGAAAAGATGGAAAAATAAAATTACTGTAACTAGTAAGTAAAACAAAGTTTCTAATTAAATAAAATTTAGAAGGGAAAGAGCAAGATTTGTAGAAATTTATAAATCATTCGGTTATGCAGGAGGACTTTGATGAATCACGGCCAGTTCTTTATTGGACAGAAACTTAGCTTTGCGACTGATTCAGATCTTCATACGGATATCTATGAAACTGAGATAACAGGGATATTCCCCGATCGCTTAGAGTTGTCCATTTCTCTACATAAAGGTTATTTGCTTTTGATTCCTATCGGAACCAACGTCCGCTGGTTACTGCCAGACCGACAGTCTGTGATGGTCTCTGAAGTTATCTCTCGTCAACCAGCCCAGCATACATGGAGCGTAACTATACCTACTCTAGAAAAAAAAGAAAAAAAATCAAGAGTCATAGCTATCGGTAGCGGTAAAGGTGGGGTTGGAAAAACTACCTTTTCTATAAACCTTAGTCTTGCTCTAAGCAAATTAGGCAAAAGAGTAATCATCCTAGATGCTGATATCGGGATGGCGAACGTTGAACTCCTTCTGAAAATAAATGCCAAGCGTAATTTGTCTAATGTTTTAAAAGGTGAATGTGTCCTCCGAGATATTTTAACCACTGGGCCAGCAGGAATAAAAATCTTACCTGGATCAAGTGGTGTTTCATCGATGACAAATCTTAATGCAGTCCAGTTCAACCGTATCATATCTGGCTTTGCCGATATCGAAGACGAGTGCGATATCTTTATCATCGACACCGGAGCAGGAATTTCTGAACTGGTACTTAAATTTTTGGAAGCTGCAGATGATTTGCTTTTATTAACAAATACTGAACCTCATGCTTTGATGGATACATATGGATTGACTAAAGCTTTGGCATTTAGGAATCCTGATTTAAAACCATTATTAATTATCAACAGGTGTGAAACAGAGGCCGAAGCTTTAAAATGTAGTGATACTTTTAAAAAAGCTGCTGCTAAATTTCTCAGACTCCAACCTGAGTTGATTGGGTGGATCTATGATGATAAAAGGGTGAGTAAATCTTTAAAAGAACAGAAACCACTATACCTTTCTCATCCAGATATTGACTATTCTTATCAGATAAATAATATCGCTAATGTATTGCTAGGAAAGAATAATAGTTACTCGCAACCATCAGGACTTGTCTCTTTTATCAACAAACTAAAACGCAACTTTGGATGATATTTAAAATTAATTTTTTGTATATCTTTTAGGGACAAAAAGTGCTATAATCTCAATGTATCGCGTTAAAGTAAAGGGGGGAGAATGATTTACGGAGAAAAATTTAAGGAATCCCTATCTCTCTTAAAGGCACAAATTAAAAAATTAACAAATTCCTTAAAGGCTAAAATATCTGTTGGAGCTTTCATGAAATCACCGAAGACAATGGGTTTGCTATTTTTAATGTTAGTAGTAATTTCAGGTGGGATTTTCTATTTTAGTACCACCACTGTTGCTGTCAGTGTTATAGTAAATGGACAAAACATTGGGTACGCCGCAGATATGGATGAAGCTACGGCCTTAGTTAACGAAATACTGGAGGAACAGGGAGAGATAGCAGGAACCACAGCCTTAACAAGTGATACCATCGAATATAATCAAGTAAGAATCAAGAATGATAAACAACCATTGGCTTATATATCTAAGTACGCCTTACTAGGAATTATTACCCCTTATATAGAGGGATACAGCTTAAAGATTGAAGATAAGACGGTTGCTGTATTAGCTAACGAGGATAAGGTTAATGAACTCTTAGCTAAATATAAAGACCATTATACAAAACCGTCAGACGATAATTCTGTAGAGTCTGTAGAACTCATCGAGGAGATTGCTGCGATACCTAAGGAAGTTCATCCTAATCAAGTTAAATCGGTTGACGAAGCATTCGAGATATTACTCAATGGCGAGATCACAGAAACTGAATACACAGTTCAACCTAATGATTCGTGGTGGTTGATTGCCCGTAACCATAATATGCTAATAGACGAAATATTAGCTGGGAATCCTGGACTCACCGAGGACTCCATTATCAAACCCGATGAAGTTATTAAGATCGTCAGAGCAGAGCCTTACTTAAATGTTCTTAGTAAAGGTACCAAGGTAGTCAAAGAAGTTATCCCATTTAACGTTGCTACCCAAGTAGATACGAAACTTGCTTATGGACAAAGAGTCGTTAGACAAGATGGTAAAGATGGCGAAAAAACCGTTACCTATAATTATGTAGAACAAAACGGTAAAACCCTCGAGAAAGAAGTAGTTAAAGAAGATGTCTTAACAAAGCCCGTAAATCAGATAGTTGCTAGAGGACCTAATCCTCCTGCAGCTGTAACAGTTGGAACATCTCGTGGATCGGGAAGTGTTTCTGGATTGAGCTGGCCTCTTAGTGGACAAATTACTTCCTATTATGGGTACCGTTGGGGTAGTTTTCATACAGGAATTGATATTAATGGTGTCACAGGTCAACCTATGGTAGCTGCTAAGTCTGGTACTGTCGCATCTGCGGGATGGGCTGGAAATTATGGTTATTCAATACTTATTGATCATGGTAACGGAGTTGCCACTCGTTATGCTCACGCTTCAAAACTCATGGTTAAAGCAGGAGATAATGTGAGTAAAGGTCAAACCATTGCCTTGGTCGGCTCTACTGGAAGGTCTACAGGAGCGCATCTTCATTTTGAAGTTTTGATAAATGGCAGTCATTTCAATCCTTTGAATTATCTCTAAAAATGATGTATAAAAATAGCGCTTAATAGCGCTATTTTTTTTGATATAATAGTATGTACTGGTTAAAATTTTTGGTAATATTATAATTGCTAGGGGAGGAGTTTGGGATTATGGCATATAGAATTGTTGTTGATAGTTCATCTGATTTACCTTCGGAAATAGCAGCTAAGCTTGGAATAGTTATTATTCCTATGCCGGTCTTTATCGATGGTAATACCTTTTTGGAAGGTGTAGAAATTTTCCCAAAGGATTTTTATAAGAATTTTAATAGTTATGTAGAGCTTCCAAAAACATCTCAGCCTAATCCTAATGACATTTTGGAAACCTATGAGAAGATTCTTGCCGCAGGCGATGAAGTGATAGCTATTCACCTTTCTTCAGGTTTAAGTTCAACCTATCAAAGTGCTATAATGGTCAGGGATATGTGTAGCCAACCTGAAAAGGTCCATGTTTTCGACAGCCTCGGAGCCTCTTTAGGATTTGGCTTGCAAGCCGTTTTAACTAGTGAAATAATTGATCAATATGATAATTGGTTAGACCTAGAGAAAGCAATCATTACGATCAGAGATAATATGCGCTACTCATTTACTCTTGATACGCTGGAATATCTGGTCAAAGGGGGAAGAGTAAGCAAAACTGCAGGCTTTGTGGGTGGCCTTCTAGATGTCAAACCTATTCTTCATATAAATTCCGGAGGGAAGATTGATATCTTTAGTAAAGTCCGATCAAGGAAAGCTTCTATTCGTAAACTAATAAGCATAATCGAGCAAGATACAGATAAACCTAGTAACCAGATTATTGGTATTTCTCATGCGGCTTGCCCTGAGGATGCAGAATATCTCGCGGAAGAAATACGGAAAATTATTGATACTAGGGATATTATTATCAGTGATATTGGGTGTGTGGTTGGCAGTCATGTCGGTCCTGGAACAATAACTCTTTTTTATCAATCCAATTCTAACAATCGTGATACTGTTAATTGATGTTAGGAGCAATGACTTTCTTATGAAGCTTGAAATAAATCATGACGCCATAGAAAAGATAGTTAATGAATGGAAAAATCAGTACCTTCCATGGACGGTCATGGACACGCCGTTATCCAGTTCCGATGCCTTTGCTAGTAGTATTCAATACTTCTTTTTAGGAAGCGTTATTCACTATAGATTCTACGGGATCCAAGATGATGGAACTTCTGGATGCTATTTCAACCAAAATGCTGAAGGTAGTATTGCCTATTGGAGAACTTTAAAGTCCAATTGGTCTACTTTGTATGATCATAGACTAGAATTCTTTACTTTTGAGCATATTTTTAAGGGGTTGACATATTTACCCCAAAGATATAATGATTGGATGGAAACATTACGGATATTGAGACAACAATACTCTGGAGAAGTAAAAGTATTTTTGGAAAGCTGCCAATGGGATATAGCTAATATCCTAGAGAGGATGGACAATGAGTTCCCGGCCTTTAAATCTCTTTATAATAGCCATTCAGAAAGAACCCATCTTTTCTTGTATCTTACTCAGGGGAAATTTGCCAGTGCCAACCTATTTAACAAGACCCATTTGATTCTCCCATACTTAGATCAAATAATGTTGGCATCATTAATTCAAAACAGCATTATTGAATTACCTCCCGGGAAAGTGGATTTTAATGATTCCGACATTCACACTTTACGCCTTGTTGCTGCCGAGGCTTTAGAAGAGATAATAAACAGTTGGAATGAAGTTGCCGATATTAGAAGACAACCAGCTGATATCAATTCTCCCTTGCGTAAGCAAGGACTTGTCAGCATCTGGCGCCAGCGCGTGCCATTAATCTTCTCTTGAACTATGTCTAGGCGAGAGCTACACCGCAACAAGCACTTTTCGGCAATAATGACATCCTGTCATTAACTGCCGCGCTCCGCCTCCATGCTCCGCTTGTCGTGCATGCTGCGGTGCAGCTTAGATAAACTGCCCGGCTTGTACTAGGCAGATATAAAAGCTAATTTTATAAGATATTTGGGCATTGCCTAGCGAACCTAGAGCAGAGAAGCGTCGAACGCAGCTGATTCAACGTTAAGACGCGCCACGGTTAACATGACGGCCACGGATGGCAAAGAGCGGCCTTCGGCGCGTGGTGAGTGAGCACTGCCCAAATATCACTATAAACACACTATAAACTAAATGATTAATTAAGGACTGAAGCATGTGACTGAGAATAAAAAGAAAGTTGCTACTATATTCTACGGTTGTCAAATGTCTGAAAGGGATGCCGAGACATTAACTGCTATTGCTACCCAAAAAGGCTATGAAGTTACCAAGGAATTAGAAGATGCCGACCTGATAATTATCAATACTTGCTGTGTACGAGAAAGTGCGGAGAACAAGATTATAGGCAAGATAGGTC
>JAGXFZ010000048.1 GCA_024637055.1 Gracilibacter sp.
ATAATTTTCATGGCTTGATGATAGGCATATATCATATTTATGGGATGAGTAGCAAAGTATTTCTGGGGTTCGTTCATTATATGAATCCAGTTATTTATATCTGCATAATAGCTTCCTACCTTAGGGAGCTTCTTTCTCTCTGCCAACGCTTTAGGGCCAAAGGCAACAATAGCTAAGCCAGGAGGCGCTCCTATAGCCTTCTGAGAAGCAGACAGAACTACATCTATCTTATATTCGGGGTTGCCGTATTCTTTCCCCATGTTTTCCTCTAAAGCAGCTGAGGCACAAACGCCATCCAAAATAAATAAAGCTCCATGCTTCTTGACTACAGGAACCAATTCTTCTAAGTTGGACATCACTCCAGTGGAAGTGTCCACATGAGTTATTGTTACGGCTTTAAATCCACCTTCTTGCAATTTCACATCAATAGCTTGGGGAGTAACTTGTTTCCCCCATTCTGAAGCTAATGCTTCAGCCTTTATTCCCAAACTATTGGCTACTCCAATAAATCTATCGCCGAAATACCCATGGCTTATTATTAAAATCTTCTCTCCCGGGGCTACGGTATTTATTAATGCCATCTCCATAGATAAAGTTCCAGATCCCGCTATGACAAATACTTCCCCATCAGTATTAAACATTTGTTTGGTTAGTGTTAAAGCCTCCGTGAATAATCCAGCAAAGCGCATATCTGTATGTGACATGGTTTCTCTAGAAAGAGCCTCGTAGATCTCATCAACTACGGGCGTTGGTCCTGGAATCAAAAGCAATTCTTTATTAGGCATAGTATTCTTCCTCCTTGTAGCAAAAGCCATGAGAATATTTATTGTATTAATAAACGATTATAACATATATTCCTGCTATTCTGCCATTATATGATATTTGTTCTTTATCTTCTCATATTAACTCAATCTTTATGACTTGTGAAGTAGACATATACCAACTTCTTTAAAAAGAAAGAAGATGCTCAATTGAGCATCTTTCATTCGGTATTTCGTTAAAGCTATTGCGCTAATCAATTCACCAACTTAATTCCACCCTTGTCTGCTAAGGTGTCAAGATCGTTAGCTTTTAGATAACTATTGGATATGGTATATAGATTTTTGCCAATATAAAGTATCCGGGAAATATCCCTTTCATAATTGAATCTCTGATCTTTTTGGAGATCTACAAGTCTTCCTGCTGGATGATGGGTAATAGTATCTTTAAGTTTAAAGCCCTCTTCTAATGTAAGAGTATAGACAAAAGCACCTTGAAATACAGGTCTGCCATAAGCCAATTGAGGATTCATCCTTGCTAGATAGTCATCTTGATCTATATTGTTATACTCTATTTCATGAACCGTCACAGGGAAAGCTAATAGATTCTTTTCTTTATCAAAAAGAAGTGCTTTGTGATTCCAAAGGAGTTCAGATTCTGTCCCCCTGTCACCAATCTCTAACTTAAACTTTTCTATTGGATTATGAACATCACTTACATCGAATAACGCAACCTTCATCCCTAGATAATAAGCATTCTTAATAGTTCCCTCTCCTGACCAATGTGGTTCTTCAACTTCTATGGCTTCCTTCCCGAATCCAATAATATGGTTTTCATCATACGGGTGCAAGTAATTACTGTACCCAGGTATCTTCAACTCGCCAAGTATACTCGGATTATTAGGGTTCTTTAAGTCAAGAACAAACAAGGGGTCAACGGTTTTAAAGGTAACCATGTAACCTCTATCTCCAAGAAAACGCACTGAGTAGATTTTCTCATCAGGAGCGATGTTTTCAATCTTTCCAATAACATTCATTCCACTACCAAGAATATATAAGTTGTTGCTCATTTGATTTTCATCATTGTTATATTTTTCAATGGTAGTAGCTATCCTAAAGTTTCCTTTATACTCATCCATACTAAACTGATTGAGAATCCTACCAGCAACACTCCCTTTGCCTATATATTTCGAACTACCATCATTAAGAGCAAATTTATAGATGCTCGTATTAACTTCTAGATTAACAGGCATAATTCTCCTGGTCACAGAGTCATCAGACACAGGCCTAGGCATATCATATTTATATTCTGCTACTGCTACATATAGGTTTTCTAAGGAAGAATAGATACTCTGACCAGATCCCAAATAAGTCTTAATCTCTAATTTATTATCAGTTTCACTCTCCAGATTGATACCCGCAATTATCATGTAGTTTGGCTCCATGGAATCAGGGAAATATGAAATTTCGTCATAGCCTACCCTTTTAATATCGCCACCATCAGCACTATCTCTGTAAGCCGGAAGTGGTATTTCTTCTTGATCTTCTAATATACGATAAACTGGTATGTGCTTATTGTTTACTAGATAGATGTTATCTCCTATTTTTCTAGAAGAGATATATGAACCATCAATTTCCACTTCCCGGATTTGTTGTATATTTGCTTTGTCTCTAATATCGTATACTAAAACTTTGACACTGTTTTCAAAATGTTGTTGAGGGAGCATCATACCCTTTCCCTGAATATCCTCCTTTGATGTAAGTTCTTTATAGTTTATATAATTGTAATTATTGCCAATAACAGCTAGGTACTTATCATCTACGTACATTTCCACAGGATTGTAGTTCTGCAAGTCATAATTTAGAGTTGATATCACTTTCATTTCCTCTACTGGACTTGCTTTAGCTACAATTAGCTTATTATTACTTATCTTGTATATATATTCTCCATCTGTTTTTACAGTATCCGCTTCGTCGACACCTTCAACCTGCACATTAGTTCCTGAATAGTCACTACTTTTATTATTACTTGTTGCCGAATCTGCTTCCGCAGCCTGACGTAACAAGCCTCCGCTTGCTGGTAAGGCTCCGTCCATCATCATTCCATAACCCATTAACCCTAAATTCTCAGTGTCCTTCAATATCTGCTTAAAATTTTCAAATGATCCTATCTTAGGCAATTCTTTAACTTCTTGTGCCGATGCTCTAACTTTAGCATTCTCTGAATATTGGATGCTAATTATTAAGGTGAGCGTTATAAGGCATATAAAGGTCAGATATTTAAATCTTTTCATATTCTATCCTCCTTAAGTATTAAAAGATATAATCGTTATATTATTTCATGCTTTATGGGTCTTGCTACTATAGACGACAAAGACGAAGGAAATCTGTTCCTTCGTCTTAAAAATATTAGTCTTCCTATGATTCAACATACAATAATTATTCTTTGTTGTTCTTTCTTTCTGCCCTATGTTCGTCCACTGCTAGTTTCCATTGCTCCCTTGCAAGATTTACATATTTTATATATCTACTTTTATCTTCATGTTCTGTGACAGTAGCAAAATACTTAACTGCTTCAGAATAATTACCCAAGCGGCGATTCAATTCTCCTATCATATATAAAACCTGCATTTCCGGTATCTTCTCAGGATCAAAATCAGAATTAGTAAATACTTTCTCATACTCATTGAGAGCTAGCTTCAGAAAACGTACTTCCTCATCTCTATTACCCTTTCCTCTATAGGTCCAGGCTAATCTTAGACAGAGGTGGGCAAATACAATATGTTTTTCTTTAACAAGCTGAGCAGAATAGATTGCCAATTTATAAGTACGTATAGCGGTATCAAAATCACGTTCACTACAATAATCTACGTTCTTATCTACTCTACTTGTTATTTCCTTGGCTACCTTATCTCTGGCGGCTTGGCTAAAATAATCTGTAAAGTCTTCAGTAAAGGCGAGTCCACATTCTGTACAAATTACAACATAGTAATACAATGGACTATGATCGTCTTCGCTAAAGATAGGACAAAAATCGCTATCCACCCTTAAGGGCTTTATAAATCTGCTACGTACCTTTTTGGTTTTAAATTGCTTCTTACAAAAAGGACAGTCTATCTTTTTATCATAGAGTGGTCCAATAAAGGATATTTCTTTTTCTGTTTTCATTACAATTACTACCTCTTGTATCTTCTTCTCCTACTATCTATATCTTAAAGGTTATGCCCAAAATATTCTACTATTGTAAATCTTTTTTTGGGGGTCTAGGACCGAAGAATTGGTAATAATGACATTCTAGTCTCCCATTATAAAGCTTGCGGCTTTTATCCCATCGTTTATTTAAAAACCTTTCTGGTCTTGGCAATGCTGTCAACATGTGAAGAGACCAGTCTTCTAAAGAGGTGTATACTTCACCTAGTTCTTTATATACTTCCTCTGCTTGCTCTAAACTTCCTAGGCGTTGGCCATATGGAGGATTGGTTATAATATGCCCATATCTAAATCTGGAACGTACTTCTCTGACAGGTAGTTTCTGAAAATAAATCTTGTCTTCTAGATCAGCCTCTTTAAGATTCAGTCTAGCTAGTCTAAGAGCATCGGAATTAATATCTGAACCATAAATACTTAGAGGAATCTCTCTTTGCCAAAGATCCAAAGCCTCTTCTCTAGCCTTCTCCCAGTAGCTCTGTTTAATATTTGGCCATTGTTCAGAAATAAAACTCCTTTTCATACCTGGCGCTCTGTTCTGTCCTATAAAAGCAGCCTCTATAGGGATAGTTCCTGTACCACAGAAAGGGTCCAGTAAAACCCTATCGGCCTTCCAATGGCTCAGTATAACCATGGCTGCAGCCAAAGTTTCTTTCAAGGGCGCCTCCCCTGCCAGCTCTCTGTATCCTCTTTTATGTAAACCCTTACCTGATGTATCTAAAGTCAACGTAACAACATCTTTAAGTATGGATACTTGAATGGCATAAAGCGAACCAGTTTCTTCAAACCAGTTCAGTCCGTATACGTCTTTTAACCTCTCGACAATAGCTTTCTTAACAATCGCCTGACAGTCAGGGACACTGAACAATTGAGATCTTACTGATTTGCCTGTCACCGGAAAACAGGCATCTATAGGCAACCATTCTTCCCACGGGAGAGCTTTGGTTTGCTGAAAAAGCTCTTCAAAACTTCGTGCGGAGAACTCCCCTATTTTGATTCCGATTCTCTCAGCACACCTCAACCAAATATTTGATCTACAAAGACCTTCTTCATTAGCAGTATACATTACTCTGCCATTTTCTACTTTTATTTGATCATAGCCAAGATTTTTTACTTCTTTCGCTACCAATGATTCAAGCCCAAAGGCAGTAGCAGCTATAAGTTCTAGTTTAGCCATTAATTGACCACTCCTTTTGTTTTTTAAGCCAATACTATCAATCTACGATTATATTTGATTATTCTTCTTAATTCTACTTTTAATCAACTTTTTTGTTTTATAAGACAAACTTTTTAATATTTTATTATATCTAACATATCTATTTCGCACAAAAAATTACTACTCTTAAAAAAAGACCGTTAATTACTTCATTTTCCCTCACCAGTATTTCCAAATATATATTTTTTCATTGACAAGTATCAACATTTTTCTACTAGTTAATATAGTATACTTGAAAAAGTGTTAAATACTATTGATTTTCAGGAGGATGTATTTTGAAACCTTTGGCAATGATTATTGACGATGATTATGGAATTGTAAATCTCTTAAGCACTGTCTTGATGAATAACGGCTATGATGTACTTACCGCCTCCAATGGAATTGCAGCTCTTGACCTTCTTAGTCGCAGTTCTTCTCCAGATATTATTATCACAGATTATTGTATGCCTCGCTTAAAAGGGTCAGAGCTAATCGAAACTCTATATACCTGTGATGACTTGAAGAATATACCTGTCGTTATTCTTACTGGCTCAGATTTAACAAGCGAGAATCTCCCTCGAACGAACAATTTCTGTGGAATCATCAACAAACCTTTTCGAGTCAATGCCCTCTTACAGACCATTAATGTTCTTCTAAAAGAAAATGGCTATTATGCTACCGTCTATACTGCTTAATAAATACTACACAGTAATGCTATCAAAAAGGTGTTTCCTTATAGGCCAGGAAACACCTTTTGTGATTGATAAGATAGCTTCTTTTCTGGCCTCGAAGCAAGATATACACCACAAATTATCAGTATTGCACTAAGAAGTTTTAATATACTAATTGTTTCTCCAAGTATTGCTGACGCTAAGACAATAGTATACACAGGAACAAGGTTGATAAACATCATTGTTTGAGGTGCTCCGATTTTATGTATGGCATTTAACTGTAGATAATAGCCTACAACTGATGCAAATATCGCCATGTATAGTACTTCTAACCATACTTCTGTTGTCGCCATGGGTAAAGATTCCAAAGGACTTTCTAGGATTAGACCAAGGACTAAACTACTTACTGTACAAACCAAGAATGTATAAGCTGTAGTGGTAAGCGGAGATATTTGATAATCATTCATAAATCTCCTACTTAAGAGTGCATAAGAAGAGAAGCACACTACCCCCAAAGCCATGTATATGTCACCAATATTGAATCCCAAATCTGCTACAAGTTGAAAATCAAGTCCTGTAATCACACTGAATACTCCAAATAGAGAAACTACCACTCCAATAAGTCTGATGATGCTGATTTTTTCTTTAAAGAAAAGAACGGCCAAAACTGTCGTGACCATAGGGTTAGCCGCGCCTATAAGAGAAGAGTTAATCGCTGTGGTATGAGTTAAGGCTAAGAAAAAGAAGAAGTGGTAACCAAGTGTGCCAACAACCCCCAGAATAATTAATGGAAGGACCTGTTCCTTATTTGGGATCATACCGTTAGGTTCCTTGATTTTTAACAGCAAAAAAATCAAAGGAAGGGCAAATAGAAACCGCCAAAAGGTTAATGTAAAAGGTTCGAAAACAATTGTTGCCATTTTCCCAGCAATAAAAGCTCCTGCCCAGAAAAAGGCAGAAATCACCATGGATATATAAACAGTACGATTAGACATAATTTCTCCTAGAAGATAAGTCCTTTTTTAACTTACAATTAAGTTAGCTTTATTATGATAAGTCTCATTCACTATTTTGGTCAAGTGATTTAAAAATACACCAGAATTGATATAGCCATAACAATAAGCATATGCTAGTATATAGACGTATTTTAGAATTAGCTATTAATTTACCTTTTAATTAGAAAGGGAATGTTTATGCATGAACGACACGCAATTAAACATCTTGTTCCAGGATGGTTTGCCGTTATCATGGGAACCGGTGGCCTTGGGAATATCTTATTTCTATGGCAGGATACCTTTAGCCTGGGTAAATATCTTGGTCTTACTCTAGCTTCTTTAGCAGTCTTATTATATTTCTTGGTATTAATTCCTTGGACGCTCCGTTGGTTCTTGTATTATGATTACGTCCTGCACGATTTACATAATCCCATAGCTGTTAATTTTTTTGTAACCATGCCCGTGGCTACCACTATTATAGGGACTAATATCTATTTTATCTGGAGTTCTTTCCTTAATTCTTCTATCGTCTTTGCCCTATGCCTTCTCTGTTGGATTATTGCGATTATTGGCGTGAGCTTCTTCACCTTCTATACTACTTTCCGCATGATGAAAATGGAAATATCACCTAACCCTGAAACTATGAATTTCTCTTGGATTATGGCACCTATAGCTAATATGGCTGTCCTTTTAATCGGGAATCCGCTTTTAAGCATGACCATAGATTATTATCCGAACTGGGCAGTTTCCGTCCTCGTAACTAATATTGCACTCCTAGGAATCGGATTATTTTTATTTATTTTTATCAGTGCTATTATCTTCGTACGCCTAGCCCAGTATCCTTTACCTCCAACAGAGACAACTCCTTCCTTCGGGATTTTCTTAAGTGCCGTAGGTCTAGCAGTTAGTGCTGTTATCGATACAGCCAAGAATGCTCAGGCTATGGGTATGTTATCAACAGTCGACCTTTCCTATATTATTGCAGCCGCCATCTGGGGCTTTGGTGTATGGATAGTGGGAATAATTATTATTATCTGTATTCACCAGCTAAGAAAAAACGGATTACCTTTCAATCTAGGCTGGTGGGCCTTTATCTTCCCTTTGGCGGCCTATACAATGGCCAGTCAAAAGATCGCAGCATATTTTCTTACTCCATTAACTTCTAGTTATACATTATTTCTAACTATTCTTCTTGTCTTGCTCTGGATCTATACTTTTTGCCAAACAATTATTGGTATTGTTAAGGGCAAGCTCCTGACAGGTAGTCCTATTACTCTTTTTTCTCCTTCTTCAGACTAAGGGCATATAATGAGAATAACTGCGAACATAAATATAACCTCTGGTAGTGTTAAAACCAAAGGTTATATAAAACCATAAAGATTACTATTTCTTCTTTTTAAGCTATCGTTCTTCTCTGAAATACGGCTCTCCCAATGATTTTGGGGGGGCGTTTTTTCTATCCTTTTTAAACGATACTACAACCAAGATAATGATAGTAACTAGGTAAGGTATCATTGCAAAAATATACTGGGAGATGACTATACCTGTTCCCTGAAGGCGGAAACCGATAATATCCAGACCTCCGAATAAGAAGGCTCCGAATACCGCCTTATATGGATTCCAGGAAGAAAATATAACTAGGGCAACAGCGATCCAACCACGACCGGCTGTAATATTTTCTTGCCAAACGGGAACATAGACCAAGGAAAGGTAAGCTCCACCGATACCACAAAGAGCACCACCTAACAGGATATGAAGGTATTTATATCTTGTCACTCTAACACTAGCTGCATCAGCAGCTGCAGGGTTTTCCCCAACTGCCCGTAGATTCAATCCGTTTCTAGTGTTGTATAGATAAAGGCCAAGTATGATTGCCGTTAAATACCCTATATATACCAAGATGTCGTGGTTAAAGAATATCTCCCCTAGAGCAGGAATGTCTCCAAGTAACGGTAGTTTTATCTTTAGAAAACCTGCTGAAAACTTTTCCGACAGTTTTAGCCCTACTAACCCTTGCCCCACAAAGCCTGCAAACCCTGTTCCGAAAATTGTTAAGGCAAGCCCTGAAACAACTTGGTTAGACCTTAAGCTGACTGTAAGAAAAGCGAATATTAGAGCTCCTGCACCTCCAGCTAAAGCTGCGGCTATCAATGCCAGAAGAGGGTTACTTGTTGAATAACCAACCTGGAAACCCATCACTGCTCCCATCAGCATCATTCCCTCTACCCCTAGGTTTAGATTACCAGCCCTTTCGGTCATAATCTCACCTAGCGTAGCAAAAAGCAAAGGTGTGCCAGCAATAACAGCTGCTTTAAGAAAGGCTATAACTAAGACAGTGTTCATTTCTTAGTCTCCTTTCCGTGAGCAAGCAGTTCAGAACTAAATGCTATTTTATACTTAGTAAAGAAGTCGCTTCCTAAGACAAAGAATAATATCAAAGCTTGAATAACCAACGCTGAAGCTGCTGAAATACCGAAAGCAGTCTGAACGAAAGAACTTCCTTGCACCATGGCAGCGAATAGAACAGATACAACGATTATCCAAGGGGGCTTAAGTGCTGCTAACCAGGCTGTGATAATTGCGGTATAGCCAACTCCTCCTGATATTTCAACTGAAAGCGTATTACTGACTGCAGATGCTTGAATCATCCCTGCCAAACCAGCAATACCACCACTTAGAAGCATGGAAAATAGTATGGTACGAGAAATATTTATGCCCGCATAACGTGCAGTATTGCTACTTTCACCAAGAACTGCTATTTCAAATCCTTTTTTACTATAATTCATAAAGATAAAAACAAAAGCTGTAAGAATAAGAGCGATTACCCAGCCAATATGAACTCCTAGTAATTTAGGTAAAATAGCATTTTGTGTAAAATTTGCTATCTTAGGAAATCCCATAGAAGCCGAGTCCTTCCAAGGACCGTACTGGAGATAGGTTACCCATTTCAGGGCTATATAGTTCATCATCAATGTCACTATAACTTCATTGGTTCCCCAACGAGCTTTGAAGAATGCCGGAATCAATCCCCAGAGGCTACCTCCTAAAAACCCTGCTCCCAACATAGCTACTAGTAAAAGGGCTCGGGGTGCCTCCCCATAGTTTAAGGCAATATAGCTGGCGAATAAGGCTCCCACCACTATTTGTCCTTCAGCTCCTATATTCCAAAACTTCATCTTAAAAGCGATGGCTATTCCGAGTGATACTATTATCAGGGGTATTGCTTTAACGACTGTTTGTTCAAGTCTATAAGTACTTCCGAAAGCACCTTTAATCATAGCGGAATAGACATAAAAAGGATTGAGTCCAAGAATAAGTATAAATAACCCTGAGGTTATCAAGGCTAGTACAATTGCGGTTAGCAGAATCATGATGTACTGTTTTTGTGATATTTCTGGTTTCTTGACTATTCTAAACTGCATATTCTTCCTCTTTTTTGCCGAGCATCATCGCTCCTAATTGTTTCTTCTCTGCTAGGCGAGCATCAACTATTCCTGTTATTTCTCCATTAGAAATAACCATTATTCGGTCGCACAGACCAATTAATGAATCTAAATCCTCGGCTATATATAATATGGCTACCCCTTTTTGCTTTTCTTCATTAAGGATATCATATATTTTATGACAGGTATTAATATCCAACCCTCTAACTGGATAAGCTGTTATCAATAGCTCAGGATGGGAATCCAATTCTCTGCCCAGCAACACTTTCTGAATATTTCCTCCCGAAAGATTCTTTATTGGATGGTTGACTCCTGGTGTTTGGACATCCAATTTTTTTATTATTTCTTTGGCTTTAGATGCAGCGGGCTTCCTTTTGACAAATAATCCTTGACTATAGTGATACTGTTTAAGCAATATATTGTCAACCATATCCATAGAAGCTACAAGACCCATGCCGAGTCGATCTTCAGGAATAAAACTCATACTAATCTTTCTATTGATAAATTCTTGAGGGTTTTTGCCAACCAGGTTTTCCCCTTTGAACGTTATCTCACCCTCTTTAATTCGGTAAAGTCCCGCTAGCGCCTCGCATAGTTCTTTCTGTCCACTTCCAGCAATTCCTGCTACCCCGAGTATTTCTCCTGCGCCAAGATCAAAGGTAAGTCCTTTAAGGACTTCTACACCTTCTTCATTTAGAGCGCGTAATCCTTTTACAAATAGCACTTTGTTATCGAAGACCCTTGCTGTTCTATTTATAGAAAGGTCAACAGGTCTACCTACCATCAACTCCGTGAGTTCTTGAGGGTCAGTCTCCTGTTTGTTTAAAGTATCTATGGTGCGTCCTTTACGAAGAACTGTTACGCGATCAGCTATCTCCATAACTTCATTCATCTTGTGACTTATGAAAATAACGGCGCAATCCTGCTCTTTCATCCTGCGCATAATCTTAAATAATCGTACTGTCTCCTGAGGAGTAAGAACAGCGGTTGGTTCGTCGAGAATAAGAACTTTAGCCCCTCTGTAAAGAGTTTTTAATATCTCTAACGTCTGTTTTTCTCCGACAGACATATCATATACATATTTATTTAGATCTACGTCCAACTGGAATCTATCCATTATCTTACGAATTTCGGCTTCCCGTTCCCTTTTGCGCAATAATATTCCAGTCTTATAGCCTAAAAGGATGTTTTCCAAAGCCGTGAGCACATCAACAAGTTTAAAATGCTGATGGATCATTCCAACACCAGCATTAATAGCCTCTCGGGGAGAGCTTAGTTGCACTTCTTTGCCATCAATAAAAATATGACCGCTGTCAGGGATATATATCCCTGACAGCATATTCATAAGCGTACCTTTACCGGCTCCGTTTTCACCCAAAAGCGCATGAATTTCTCCGTTCAAGACATCTAAACTCATCCGGTCATTGGCTGTAACCGTTCCGAAGATTTTGGTTATATCTTTCATAGATACGTAAGCAGAACCGTTTGTCATTCTATCACCTATACCTACTGACCTATTTTTCCTTCTACCCCTTCAACGAACCATTGCATTGATAACATTTCTTCATCAGTCATTTTAGTTCCTGCTGGAACTTTTATCTCGCCACTCTGGTCTTTAAGAGGGCCTTCAAAGATATAGTTAGTTCCTGCTAAAATATCTGCCTCAGCCTTTTCTACTGCTTCTTTAGCACCTTCTGGGGCAATATCAGTAAGTGGAGCAAGGTCTACGATACCGTCTTTAAGAGAACCCCAATAAGTTTCTGACTTCCATGTTCCGTCCATAACAGCCTTAACTTGGCTGACATAATAAGGTCCCCAGTTCCAAATTGGTGCAGTCATATAAGC
>JAGXFZ010000049.1 GCA_024637055.1 Gracilibacter sp.
AAACAAGGGTTTGTTAAAAAAACAAGTATAGAAAAAGACTTATTAACATTCGCAAAATTACAAGGACTAACTGAATCAGACGTTCAAATAGTCCAATTAGCCTATGGGGAACGCCTTGACGAGTTCATGAATTCAGGAAGTATACGATTTGAAGAAGGTCAGGTTATCATTTATCCAAGACTTACTATTCAAACAGATAAAACACAAATCCTCTCTGATGGAGTAGATACCGCAACAATAACTTCAGATTATGCAGAAACTTTCTCTGTAGATGATGGTGAAAGTTACGCAGTTAATCCCTTTTTATTCAGTTCTGTAGTAGCGGGAACATATATTATAACAGGAAAATCCACGCTACATGGTCAAAACTCTCTTATAATAGAGGTGATATAATGCCAAAGCAAGTATTTGCGAATGGGAAGCTAACTATTAAGTTAGACCTAACAGACCCAAAAGATATACTAAAACAAGCAGAGAAAGCAAATAAAGGTAAGGACTTAAAGACATTAACACAAAAACAGAAAGCAGACTTATTTGATTTATACGTTGATGCAGGAGTTATTGCACATTAGATTCACTAAGCGACAGTAGAAAGGAGAGATTACTATGTCAGTAGAAGCTAGATTTAGAGTATTCGGATTATCCGGGCAAAGTGAAGGAGAAGGCACTCACGTCATGATGTGTGGAGTGCAGGGAGAGCCTTTCGGCAAGTACACACCATCGGCTAATTGTGAGATGCTCATCAAAAATCCGGCAGCTGAAAAGCAGTTTGAGCTCGATGCAGAATACAGGGTTATCTTCGAAAAGATAGAAAAATAATCGAACAAATGTTTGCTAGTTGCTTAATTTTATCATGCATAGTATGGTATAATATAAGCAGGCAAGTTTAGGGTAGCTCCCTAGACTATACCGCTCCTGGAGGCGGTGCCTGCTTGTATTATCTCCAGGATAAACACACTTTTCCAGGAGGTGTTATTCTATGCATGCATCCGGTTTAAATTCGGTTGCTGAGCAGCTACTTAACCAAACATTAGAGATTGTCTTTTCACTCGATGGGAGCGATCTCAGAAACCGTCTTGGTTTTATTTTTAGCAAATATGAGATTAGACCTGCACCACTTCCGCATGGACATCCAGATGTGCAACAGAAGATTCAATTATTTCTCGAAGGTAAGAGAATTGAAGGGTTAAGCCCGACAACAACACTCAAAGGATACGCTATCGAACTCCGCACATTTTCGAAGTACATTAATAAAGCTACAGCAGAAATAACAACCACTGATATTCGAACTTTTCTTAGTAACTTTGGCCATCTTAAGCAAACCTCTATTTCAGGAAAGATATCTGTGTTAAAGAGTTTCTTTAGTTGGTTACACACTGAAGAGGTAATTGACAAGGACCCAATGAAGAAGATTAAGTCTCCTAAAAAGGAAAAGCGGATCCCAAAGGCTTTAACTACAGAACATTTCGAGATGCTCAGAGAGTTTTGCAAAACAAGACGTGAACGTGCAATGATAGAGGCATTTTATTCGACTGGTTGCCGATTATCAGAACTCAAAGAACTAGATAAGAAAGACATTGACTGGCAAAGCTTAACTATTAACGTGATCGGTAAAGGTAATAAGGAGCGTAAAGTCTATCTTTCATTTAAAGCAATGTATCACCTAAAAAAGTATCTTGAAGAACGAAGAGATGATGATCCTGCACTTTTTGTAACGGAACGTAGCCTCATGGCAGACTTTCAACTAGGGGCTTCCAGCGTGAAGTTAAGGCAATAGCTAAACGGTCAAAAATACCGAAAAATGTTTATCCTCATAGTGGATACATATAAATATAGGAAGATAAAATTAATTTAGAAAACTACTTTTGCGGAAAAGCCTGAAAACTTTTGCAAAAATTTTTGCGAAGCTACATCCAAGCTTATCTTGTTTGATGATATATAAAGAATGCATAAATAAATATATGTACTACTATGTATTCGATTCTATATACAAAAATCCTTTCAGGAGAAGCTTCCGAAGTAAAAAAATTTAATGAACAAAAAGATTAAGTAGTGATAATCACTGAAGTACCTACAATAACCATCTTAGATAACTCTAGGATATCTTTATTATGCATGCGGATACAGCCCAGAGTAACTGCTTTACCAATGGAAGCTGGGTTATTAGTACCGTGAATTCCATAATGCGGTTTGCTAAGCCCCATCCAGAAAGCACCATATACTCCTCCTGGATCCGGGACTTTATTGATAATAGTGAAGTAGCCTGGGAGAGTAGGCGTTTCTATTTTTCCTACGGCTATATTATATTTCTTTATTTCTTTATTCTCCCTTATCAGGGTAAGATGTTTTCCTTTTAGGGATACCATAATAGAATAAGCCATATATCTCATTCCTTTGTTAAATCTAAGTAAGGATTAGTATTCATCCTGCTATATGTATATTGAGGATGAAGCAAATGGTTACATAAAATTTTAAATGTAATAGGTCTATAGGAAATAATGCAGGAACGGTTTTTTAACCGCTCCTTGCATTATTTCCAACGAAAGTTTGAATAATAAAGGATAGCTATATTTTTAATAGTAAAAAGAACAAGGAGGAATCTAGATGACAATGAAAATGAGAACCATGGATGGTAATGAAGCGGCTGCTTTAGCTTCATATGCTTTGACAGAAGTGGCAACCATATTCCCTATAACACCATCATCGACTATGGCTGAATTGGTAGATGAATGGTCAGCCCATGGTAAATTAAATAACTTTGGCCAGCCTATTAAAGTAGTAGAGATGGAATCTGAGGCAGGAGCGGCCGGTGCAGTACATGGCTCGTTGGAAGCAGGAGCCCTGACAACTACATATACTGCCTCTCAAGGACTCCTACTCATGATACCTAATATGTACAAGATTGCCGGTGAATTACTACCCAGCGTCTTTCATGTTAGTGCCAGAGCTTTAGCTACCCATGCTTTATCTATCTTTGGAGATCACCAGGATGTCATGGCTTGCCGACAAACTGGATTCGCCTTCCTCGCTTCAACCAATGTCCAGGAATGTATGGATTTAGGTTACATCTCTCACTTGGTAACCATCAAAACCAAGATCCCGTTCCTTCATTTCTTCGATGGTTTCCGTACTTCCCACGAAGTTCAGAAGATTCAAGTACTCGACCCAGAGGCCATCAATAATATAGTTGATCATAATGCTATCCAGCAATTCCGTGATAACGCCCTAAATCCTGAACACCCCATATTAAGAGGTTCAACCCAAAATCCAGATGTCTATTTCCAGTACCGTGAGGTCTCAAATTCATTTTATGAGAAGGTCCCGGATGCCGTAGAACAATACATGCGTGAAATCGAAAAAATAACGGGACGTGCTTATCACCCGTTCAATTACTATGGAGCCCCAGATGCCGAAAATATTATCGTAGCTATGGGCTCGGTCTGCGACACAGTTGAAGAGACCATAGATTATTTACAGTCTAAAGGAGAGAAAGTTGGCCTGATAATCGTACATCTCTATCGCCCTTTCTCGGAAAAATATTTCTTCAATGTCCTTCCCTCAACAGTCAAAAAGATTGCTGTCCTCGATCGCACTAAAGAGCCAGGGTCATTGGGAGAACCATTATATATGGATATTGTAGAACTATTCAGCAATCATCCTGATAATACTAGACCAAAAATCGTGGGTGGCAGATACGGATTGGGATCCAAAGACACCACTCCATCACAGATAATGGCAGTCTTTAAAAATCTTAAACAGAATAAGCCCAAGAACGGTTTTACCATTGGAATAGTTGACGATGTAACCCATACGTCCTTACCTGAAGAAGAAATAATAGACACGACCCCCGAAGGTACTATCAACTGTAAGTTTTGGGGCCTAGGTTCGGATGGAACAGTAGGGGCTAACAAATCTGCTGTCAAAATAATTGGGGATAACACTGACCTTTATGCTCAAGCATACTTCTCCTATGATAGCAAAAAGTCGGGAGGAACAACGGTATCGCATCTTAGGTTTGGTAAAAATCCAATCAAATCAAGGTATTTAGTTTTTGACGCAGATTATATCGCCTGTCACAACAAATCATTTCTTTACCAATATGACCTTCTGAAAGGATTAAAGAAAGGGGGAACTTTTGTTCTAAACTGTCCCTGGCAAGGTAAAGAATTAGAAGAGAATCTCCCGGCATATATCAAACGATATGTAGCTCAAAATGGTATTAACTTCTATACTATTGATGCTATCGCCATAGCTTCAGATATCGGGTTGGGTGCTAGAATCAACATGATCATGCAGTCCGCTTTTTTCAAACTAACCAATGTTATCCCCATAGACGAAGCTGTGAAGTATCTTAAAGGCGCTATAGAGAAAAGTTACGGAAGAAAAGGTGCTAAAATAGTAGGAATGAACAATGCAGCTGTTGATAAAGGTATAGAGAACTTAGTCAAAGTCAATGTTCCTGCTTCTTGGACAAATGCTCAAGATGAAGAGGAAGAATTCAAAGAAGAACCAGATTTTATGAAAAATATTCACCGTCCCATCACCCGCTATGAAGGAGATGAACTTCCTGTCAGTACTTTTGTTGGGATGGAAGACGGTCGTGTTCCTCTAGGTACAACCTCGTATGAAAAACGTGGCATCGCAGTCCTGTTACCTGAATGGCAGATAGACAAATGTATCCAGTGTAATCAGTGTTCTTATATCTGTCCCCATGCTACAATTCGTCCTATCCTTTTAGATGATGAAGAGAAGGGCAGAGCGCCAGATACTTTTAAAACTAAAAAACCAATCGGCAAAGGCTTGGAAGGACTACATTATCGTGTTCAGCTTAGTCCATTAGATTGCACAGGTTGTATGAACTGCGCTGATATCTGTCCAGCTCCAGGCAAAGCCTTAGTGATGAAACCCGCAGAGCATGAGATAGAGATGGAATCAGAGAACTGGGAATTCGCCGTAACAGCGAAATCTAAGGAAGACCTTATGAGCCGTAATACGCTTAAAGGAAGCCAATTTGTCACACCACTACTTGAATTTAATGGTGCTTGTCCTGGGTGTGGCGAAACACCTTATGTCAAACTATTGACTCAACTGTTCGGTGAAAGAATGATGATAGCCAATGCAACTGGTTGCTCTTCTATCTGGGGAGGTAGTTATCCGTCCATACCATATACCGTCAATGCGCAAGGGAGAGGACCTTCTTGGGCTAACTCACTGTTTGAAAATAATGCAGAATTTGGATACGGTATGTATTTGGGTGCCAATCAAATTAGGGGAAAGATTTCTCGACTCATGCAAGAAGCCCTAAACATGTCTATTCCAGAAGAAATCAAGAATGTTTTCGGCGAATGGTTAGACTCTTATACCAACGGTGAGAAGTCCATATTTGTAGCAGACAAAGTCCTAGAAGTTCTGAAAGCACACCCTGTCCCAAACAATCCTGTTATCGAAGAAATCCTAAAGAGGAAAGACTATCTTGTTAAACGTTCGGTCTGGGCAGTAGGTGGTGACGGCTGGGCGTATGATATCGGCTACAACGGCGTGGATCATGTGCTAGCATCTGGCGATGATGTAAACTTGCTGGTTATGGATACCGAAGTATATTCCAACACCGGAGGACAATCTTCCAAAGCTACTCAGACAGCAGCAATAGCTAAATTCGCAGCAGCCGGCAAGAAAATCCGTAAAAAAGACCTAGGCATGATGGCTATGTCATACGGTTATGTTTATGTAGCCCAGATAGCGATGGGAGCCAACATGCAGCAAACTATCAAAGCCATGATAGAAGCGGAGAGATATAAAGGTCCATCACTGGTCATAGCATATTCAACCTGTGTCGCCCATGGCATCAAAGATGGCATGGGAAGCAGCATAGCCCAACAGAAGAAAGCAGTAGAGGCAGGTTATTGGCACCTATATCGATATAACCCTGAACTTACAGAGCAGGATAAGAACCCATTCATTATGGACTCCAAAGAGCCCAAAGGAGACTTTAACGAATTCCTGCAGAGCGAAATCCGTTACTCTTCCTTAAAGAATACCTTCCCTGAAATAGCGGATGAAATGTTCCAGGTTGCCCAAGAACATGCGCATAGCCGCTATGAAAACTACAGACGTATGGCAGAAAAGGATTGCTAACTTACACAAAAGAACGGGTGCCCATCACTTGATGGACACCCGTTGTAAAGCCAGTAAAGTCATAAAGTCAGGTAAAGTCAGGGACGGTTCTTTACTTTACAGTTTAGAGCCATTATCTACCCATTCCTTCGAATTTTGGACATCATATTCAGTAGGAATAACCACCTGAGAAAGGGGTTTCACGTCCTTTGAACTATTAATCCAGGCTGCAGTCTGGTGGTTTTCTATCGGAAGGGCCATAAATCGTTGTTTCTTTTTATTTGCGGTCATAAGTCAACCTCCCCGATAATTAATCAGAATCTACCCACTCTTGGGAGTCCATAGCATTCCATATTGTAGGAATAGCTAAGCCTGATTTTTCAGGATTCACGCTCTGAAGCTTATTTCCTAAAAATGATGTCGCTTTCTTTTTCTTTTTTTCCTGTTTTTCATTTATTTCCATAGTAATCACCTCTTCTATATTTATTCTTTAATATTTTTTGATAATAGGATGAAAAAAATACCTTACAAATGAAGGTATTTTTAGTAATTTTCGGGTGAAATTATATCAATTGACTTGACTTATTAATTTATTCCTTTTCTTTATCATCTGAGTGAAGCGTATTTTTTAATCTGTTGATAGTTTCAATCAGAGAATCAGTGGTTTTTAAGACGACTTCATCTTTTTGAGCCCTGCCTTGGGAAAGCTTCTCCTGGAGAGATAGTCTAATCTTTAATGCTTTTCCTTCCAGTTCTCCCATATAACCTCTCATATTTTCTTCAACATTTTCCTGTGTTTTACCTACTTTAGTTAGAACTTCATCTCTAGCTTTAGAAGCTCTTTCCTTAGAGAGGGTCTCAGCAGTTTCTAAACGTTTTTCTACGGATGCTTTCATTTCGTTGACATTTTCTAAGATTTCTTCTCTGATCTCTTTAGATCCTGAAACGGTTTCCTCTTTAATTAAAGATGTTAGTTCTTGAAGTTTACTTTTAATCTTTTCCATACTTTCTTTACTCATAAAACAGATACCCCCTTATAAAATCTTAGATATTAATAGTCTTAAGTTCTTAATACTGAAGTTCGACATTTTAAACAGATATCCTTTTTCAAACACAAATTATTTAAAATAATTGCAAAGAAGGATATATTGTACAATCAATAGAAGAAGAGAGATGAACAATAATTTGATAGTTCCAAGACAATCATAATATAATAAAGGTAATATCAATGGGGAGTGATTCTTTAGTTACTTTTAAGTTTTAGTTAATAATAATTTTTAAGGGAATGGTGAGAATGCTAAACAAAAAATTTTTACTTAGTGTGATATTGGTGTGCTTAATAATCATTTCTGGATGTAGCCAGTTAGATCCAAAAGAAACAAAAGAGACACAAACAGTTAAACTATTTTATGGTAATGCAGATAATTCGGATTTTGTGACTGAAGACAGTCAGATATCATTTACTTACCAGGAGGAAAAGTATAGAGTCACATTGGAACAACTTGTCGAAGGTCCAGATAACAAAGAGTATCAGGCCAATATTGCTCAAGCTACAAATGTATATGGTACCATCAGACAGAATAATGATCTAATTGTTAATTTAAGTAAAGAATTTAATCAATTCGGCGGCAGTGTAGCAGAAATCATCGCTGTGGGTTCAGTGGTAAACACTATGACCCAGTTTGATGGAATTTCTAGGGTAAAAATATTGATTGAGGGGGAAGAACTCATAGGTCCCAGTGGTCAGCCGCGTGGTTTTATGCAATCTTTTGAAGAAGAAACGAACACAGCAACAGAACAAGTTGTAAAGTTATATTTTAGTAATCAAAATGCCGATGCAGTTAGAGGTGAAACTAGGATAATCAAAACTTCCAAGACTGTAAGTGAGGAAGAAGTACTTTTGAAAGTCTTGGAAGAGTTGATAAAAGGACCGGAAGATTCTAAATTAGCCAGAACAATTCCTACAGAAGTTAAGGTGCTTAATGTTAAAATTGATAATGGAATAGCAATAGTTAACTTCTCGGAGGATATGCATACCAAACATTGGGGAGGGGCCGCTGGAGAAAGCATGACAATAAACTCCATAGTTAATACCTTAACAGAATTCGATTATATACAGCAGGTCAAAATGACGGTAGAAGGGCGAGCAATGGCTATCGAACATGCAATCTTAGAAGACCCTCTCCCTCGTAATGAGGACATGATTGAAAATTAACTACAGCTTAACCTTGAGGATAAGGTAGTTGAACTTTATATTTGGTGAACATATCCAAAGCGTCATCTATTTGAGTTTGAGCGGCTATATCCGCTTGGTATTCTCCTAGATTGAAGAGCTCTTCAAAAAGATGGCGCTGGGATAGCTTGAGACTACTAAGATTCTCAGTAACTACATTATACAGTTGTTGACATAATATCTCTTTGGATCCGGTGGTGTAACTCTCGATGATATGTTTCTCACTGAGGAGAACATCATTGAGTCGGTCACGAAGATTAAAACTAGGGCTTTTTTCTTCAGGTAGTACTGGAGACTTGCCTTTACCAATTTTCTGAACCCCAAACGGACTTGTGACAGTTGAAGAATTATCAATCACTGAACCATCCCTCCTTGCTGAGCTTGCTGTTGCGTCTGTTGTTGAAGATAATTAAGCACCTTTAAGTAATTCTGTTGATGAACTTGACCTGTGCTATTAAATATTCCTTTGAAATTTGGATCTACTTCTTGACTGGCATAGTGGCTACATTTCTTAGCCATTAAAATCTCCCAGGAAAGAAAGTCTTTGATGTAGCTTAACTCTTTAGACGATAAACTCAAAAGATACACCTCCTTGTTATTTCAAACTATAGTGTTCACCCTCCCAGCCCAAGTTATGTAAACAAAGCAAAAAACCTAAAGTCTAGATTACAAAAATCTCAGACCTTAGGTTTTTAAACACTATTAAATAGAAGCTACACTGCAGCATGCACGACAAGCGGAGCACAAACATCCAGCCCCAACACCCCAAATGCAATCTAAGCTACACCGTAGCATGTGCGGCAAGCGGAGCATGGATTGCGGAGCGCGGCAGTTAGCGACAGGAGGTCGCTATTGCCGAATAGCACTTGCTGCGGTGTAGCTTCCACCTTGAGAGCGGTGAATACTAATATCAACTATACATATCCTGAAGCAAACCTTTAACAATATCACTTTCCAAATATTCATCATAGGTAAGCTGTCTATCAACCAACCCTTTAGGGGTAATTTCTATGATTCTATTCGCAATTGTTTCAACAAACTGATGATCCTGAGATACAAAGAGAACGGTACCTTTAAAATCCATCAAGCCGTTATTAAGTGCTGTGATAGATTCTAAGTCCAAGTGGTTGGTCGGTTCATCCAAGAGAAGAACATTGGCACCACTGAGCATCATCTTTGACAACATACAGCGAACCTTTTCGCCACCTGAAAGAACGTTGAGAGGTTTCTGTGACTCTTCGCCTGAAAAAAGCATCCTGCCTAAGAATCCTCTTACAAATGATTCATCTGGATCCTTAGAGAATTGTCGGAGCCAATCCACAAGATTCAGATTAGAATCAAAGAAATGAGAATTATCTTTAGGGAAATAGGCTTGAGAGGTTGTAATTCCCCAGCTAAACTCGCCGCTATCAGGGATTATTTCTCCCATGAGTACTTTAAACAGAACAGTTTTAGCGTTCTCGTTAGGACCTACGAAAGCAATTTTATCTCCTGTATTAACCATAAAAGAGATATCATCCAGAATTTTTTCACCATCGATAGTACAAGTGAGATTTTGAACAGTCAAGAGGTTGTTACCAGCTTCTCTGTCAGAATTAAACGCGATATAAGGATACTTACGAGAGGAAGGTTTGATATCATCTAAGGTAATTTTATCTAACAACTTTTTGCGTGAGGTCGCCTGTTTAGCTTTAGAGGCATTAGAGCTAAACCTCTGAATAAATCTTTGAAGATCAGCGATCTTATCTTCTTTTTTCTTATTAGATTCTCTCATCAATCTCAGAGCTAACTGACTAGATTCATACCAGAAATCGTAATTCCCGACGAACATCTGAACTCTACTAAAATCTATATCGACAATATGTGTGCAAACCTTGTTTAAGAAGTACCTGTCATGAGAGACGACAATTACGGTACTTTCGAAGTTCAGCAAGAAATTCTCTAGCCAAATTTTCGATTGTAAATCCAAGTGGTTAGTAGGTTCATCCAAAAGCAGAATATGAGGATGACCGAATAAAGCTTGAGCCAGAAGTACACGCACCTTTTGGTTCCCGTCCAATTCTCTCATTTTCTTGTTGTGAAGATCCTTAGGGATTCCCAGGCCTATTAACAATTCGCCAGCCTCGGACTCAGCTTGCCAACCATCCATTTCAGCGAAATCACCTTCAAGTTCTGAAG
>JAGXFZ010000050.1 GCA_024637055.1 Gracilibacter sp.
CCTCAGGCCAAGCTTCTTTCCATTTACTGAACCCAGTGCTGAAGTCGACGTATCTTGCATGCTCTGCGGTGCCAGTGGCTGCCGGATTTGCAAATGGACAGGTTGGATAGAAATTCTGGGCTCAGGTATGGTGCATCCCCGCGTCCTAGAGATGGGAGGTTACGATCCTAATGAAGTCTCGGGCTTTGCCTTCGGGATGGGAGTAGAAAGGATAGCCATGCTTAAGTACGGGATAGAAGATATGAGGTTGCTTTTCGATAATGATCTCCGATTCCTAGAGCAATTCTAATAACTGGAGGAAAGATTCAATGAGAGTAAGTATGAAATGGTTACGTGAATATATAGATATAAACTTAGGTGCAGAAGAACTAGCCGAAGTATTGACCAAAGGTGGTATAGAAGTAGAGGGAGTGGAATACCTCAATAAAGGATTTAAAGACGTTTATATCGGTGGAATCAAAGAGATTAAACCTCATCCCCAAGCCGATAATCTTCAGATATGTACAGTTGATACTGGGTCGCAAATACTTACCTTAGTATCAGGAGCAAAAAACATGTTGCAAGGAGATAAGGTTCCGGTAGCAGTATCCGGAACTGTCCTTCCTGGTGGGAAAGTAATAGAACCAGCCGAATTCAGGGGGGTTCTATCCCAGGGCATGCTTTGCTCTGATAAAGAATTGGAAGTAGAAGGAGTAGGATTAGACCGAAGTAAGGGAGGCATTCTAATCCTTGCGGAGGATGCACCAGTCGGGATGAGACTCGAGGATTATCTCGGTCTCTATGATTGGGTGCTGGAACTGGAGCTATATCCCAACCGTCCAGATTGTCTAGCTATGGCCAATGTAGCAAGGGAGGTGGGGGCACTATTAGGCGCTAAACCTAAGATTTCTAAATGGGCAGATGGAGATATTCCCAGCTGGTCACAGGCGGAACAAAAAGTTGAGATAGATAACCCCGCCTTATCTTTGCGTTATTCTGCTTTATTGGTAGATGAGGTCAAGATTATGCAATCCCCTCTCTGGATGCAGAATAGACTTAGAGCGGCTGGGGTCAGGCCGATCAATAACATCGTAGATATAACGAACTATTGTATGCTGGAGATGGGGCAACCGCTTCATGCTTTTGACCGGGATAAGCTAACGGGAACTATCAGAGTAAGGTTGGCAAAGGAGAACGAACAAATTGTCACCCTTGATGGTATAGATCGGAAACTTGATTCTGATACTTTGGTTATTTCGGATGATAATGGACCTGTAGCCATTGCTGGCGTGATGGGAGGGCTGGAAAGTGAAGTTACCGAATCTACTAAGCACATCCTTTTTGAATCGGCACACTTTCTTGGTTCAAGTGTCCGCCGCACAAGTCGTAGACTAGGCCTTCGTTCAGAGTCTTCTAATCGTTTTGAAAAAGGGGTAAACCCTCATTGGGCGGTTTCTACGTTGGGAAGGGTTGCCGAACTGCTAGAAGAATTGGGAGCAGGACATCCGGTATCTTTCACAGAGAAAGTCCTTAATCTTCCGGAGGCAGTCGTTATAGATGTCAACTTAGCCAAGGTAAATCAAATACTGGGAACAGACTATGCTGAACAGGAAGTTAGGAAAGTATTCGATGACTTAGGTTTCACCTATAAAGAAAAAACTTCAGGTGTGCTGATGGTCAATATTCCATCTTATAGACAGGACTTGAAAATTGAAGAAGATCTATTAGAAGAAATAGCCCGAATTATCGGTTATGACAGAATACCAACAACCCTGTCTCAAGGAAGCCAGACCCAAGGTAGCCGTACACCCGAACAGAATTTCCGGATGAAACTACGCAGATTAATGATTAGAGTGGGAATGAACGAGGTCCTTTCATATTCCTTTGTTAAGAAGGAAAACGACGAAATCTGGGGTACAAAGGGAAAAGGAATTGCACTCCTGAACCCTTTGAGGGAAGAACTGGGGACGATGAGGACGTCCCTACTGCCGGGAATTTTAGAGATTGCTGCCCGCAACACTTCTCGCCGCAATATCGATTTGTTGCTTTTTGAGATAGGTAATGTTTACTTACCAAAAGAGCTTCCTTTAAGAGGGCTACCGGACGAAATCTCTAAGATTGCAGGCATTACACAAGGGGGAAGCAAACGTCATTGGCATGTCCCCCAACAGAAATATGATTTCTTCCATGTCAAAGGAATCCTGACGGAACTCGCCAAGGAGAGCGGGGTAGAATTTGAATACCGCAGGGTTATGAATGAGAAATATCACGAATTACTTCATCCTGGAAGATCAGCGGAGATCTCTCTAAACGGTGAATATCTTGGATTTATGGGCGAATTATTTCCACAGCTTGATGAAGAAATGGGACTGCAAAGACCAGTTGTATTCGAACTCGACTTCGCCTTACTGTTTAAGTACTCTTGTTTGGATATAGTAGCTAAATCTTATCCCCGTTTCCCAGCTATCCAACGTGACTTGGCAGTGGTGGTGCCGGAAGAAATACCTGCTGACGGGATTAAAAAGCGGGTTTATGAACTGGGCGGTGACCTTCTAAAAGAAGTAGAGATCTTCGATGTCTACCAAGGAGAGTCTATCCCCGCCGGTTATAAGAGTCTGGCGTTGACCATGCGCTATCAATCCGTAGAAAGAACGCTTAAGGACGAAGAAGTCAATATATTCAATTCCAACATCTTGGCAGGAATACAGCAGGAATTTAAAGCAGAATGGCGAAAGTAGTTAAAAGTTACTTACTTTAGGAGTAGTTTTTTCATTGGTGAGAGCGAGGGGAAGAATGTGAATCATGAGGATCTAAAAGTCTCGGTACAGATTTTTGGTGAACTCCATGTTATTCGTGGCAAGGGATCGGAAGATCATATTTTAAATTTAGCGAGTGATGTAGATAAACGGATGCGAGAGATCTCACTGAGATTTCCTCGTCTGGCAGCACATCAGGTAGCTACTCTTGTAGCGCTTAACCTTGCGGATGAATTATCCAAACTTAAGGAAGAACAAAATTCAGTCATGGACATGTTGGGAGAAAAGAACGGATAGTATATAAAAAGCAGATAGTGTATAAAAAACAGGGTGTTCCCATTGCAGGGGACACCCTGTTTTTTATACACGTGGAGCTTTTAACACAGTCGGACAAACCCTTGTCTTTCGTAGCTGTTTGTGAAACTTTATTTTATTAAACCATAGAAGGGAAAAATAACCATTATATAGAATATATTAAATATTCAAACAATTGATAATATTCAACAAAATTGCTGAAATTTAAGTTATTGTATTATAAACATTTTCTCTAATCTATTTGCATAAACTTTTATAATATTTGATGAGGAGGAGACATTGGTGAAAATAGCTGTTTCCGGTAAGGGCGGCGTGGGAAAGACTACTATATCAGCTGCTATAATAAAACGTTTTGCGCAAGATTTCCAGGTATTTGCCGTTGATGCCGATCCAGATATTAGTTTGGGTAGCGTGTTAGGCCTACCAGAAGATGAAGTTCTTGCTTTAGAACCAATTGTCGAAATGAAAGATTTGATAAACGAAAAACTAGGAGGCGTCGGAGCTTATTATTCTCTAAATCCTAAGGTAGATGATGTACTGAAAAAGTATTCAATAACACATGGTAATATACGTCTTTTAAAAATGGGTGCAGTTAAAAAAGGTGGGTCAGCTTGCTATTGTAGAGAAAATACATTTTTGAATGCACTACTTAAAGCCCTTATTATTTCAAATGATGACGTAGTGTTGTTAGATATGGGGGCTGGTATTGAACATCTAACGCGCGGCACTGCTCAAGGTGTGGAAGTAATGCTAATAGTGACGGAACCGTCAAAAGTAAGTGTAACTACCGCCAAGGTTATCGCAAAACTAGCTCGGGAAATTGGAGTCAAAAGCATCTTCTTTGTCGCTAACAAGATCCGTAAAGAAGAAGAAATCAACTTCTTGAAAGCTAATCTTGAAGGTGAAAAGCTTATTGGAATTATTCCATTTTCTGAAGAGGTCTTAGATATGGCTATGGGTATTAAATGTACTGATGATGTTCCTGCACTTAATGCAGGGATTGAAAATATATACCAGGAGCTCTTAAAAATATAGAAAAGGAGGTAAGAGTATACAGAGCTCTAAACTATTAGAGGGGATCAAGATATTAGAGAGAGAATTCAAGGTTATTAGAGAGAATTCAAGGTTATTAGAGAGAATTAAAGTGGATTAAGAGAAAAATTAAAGGGGGTAAGAGTATGCCAAGGTTTAGGGATTTAACCCACACTGCTAAACCTTCTGATGCAGTGCGTGTCAAAGATCCAAAAAGCAACAAACGAACGATCGACCCCGCTGCCCTGGAATTAATAGCAAAAGCAGAAAATGATGGGGTCAAAACTACTTTTGATCGTTTTACACAAATGCAGCCACAATGTCAGTTTGGCTACAAGGGACTCTGTTGTAGATTTTGTATGATGGGTCCTTGCCGTTTGAAGACAGATGATCCCGATAGTAAGGGTATTTGTGGCGCTTCAGCATGGACGATTGTTGCCCGAGGGGTAGGTACGTTGATACTTACGGGTGCAGCTTCCCACAATGAACATGCTCGTCATATCGCTCATGCTTTGTTGGAGTTATCCGAAGGGAGAGCACCAGACTATAAAATAACAGATCCAGATAAACTGCAAAGAGTTGCCAAAATGATTGGGCTAGAAGTGGAAGGCAAAGATGACAAGACCCTGGTTAAAGAAGTTTCTGTTAAAGCACTTGAAGATTTCTCTCGCCTTCCGGGGTTTGGAGAAAATCTCTGGATTAAAAGCACATTAAATCAAGAGCGATTAGATAAATACGATGAATGTAACATTATGCCTGCAGGTATTTATGCCGATATCTCTGATTTGTTGGCAGAAGCCCATATCGGTAATGACGATGATCCAGTTAACATTATTTTTAATGCCTTAAAAGTAGCTCTTGTAGATTATGCAGGAATGCATCTGGCTACAGATCTTTCCGATATACTTTTTGGAACACCCAAGCCGATCGTCACAGAAGCAAATTTGGGTGTCCTTGATGCGAGTAAGATTAATATAGCGGTTCATGGTCATAACCCACTGTTAAGCGAAAAGGTTGTAGAAGCAGCAGAATTGCTGGAAGCTGAGGCTAAGGCAGTAGGATCGGCAGGAATCAATATCGTTGGCATGTGCTGTACTGGTAATGAAGTATTGATGCGAAAAGGTATACATCTGGCCACATCCTTTGCCTCCTCTGAGCTGGCAATCGTTACTGGTGCAATGGATGCAGTAGTAGTTGATGTCCAGTGTATTATGCCCGGCATAAAGCAGGTTGCGGAATGTTACCATACGAGAATAATTACCACTTCAAATATAGCAAAGATGCCTGGTTCATATCATATCCCATTCGAAGTAGAGACTGCCTTAGAACAAGCAAAAGAAATTATTCGTTTGGGCATTGAATCATATAAAGGACGAAACGGTCAAATAATTCAAATTCCTGATGTTAAGCACAAGGTTGTGGCAGGATTCAGTTATGAAGCACTCATTGAACTGTTTGCTGCTGTAAATCCTGATAACCCAATCCGTGTCTTAAATGATGCGATTCTTTCGGGGCAATTAAAAGGGGTAGTCGTTTTTGCTGGATGTAACAATATCAAAAGGCCACAAGATGAAAGCCACATCGGTATTTTGAAAGAAATGCTTAAAAATGATGTCTTAGTATTAGCCACAGGATGTTCGGCCCAAGCCTTTGCTAAACATGGCTTCTTAAATCCAGAAGCCCTAGAAAAATATGCAGGTGAAGGGCTAAAATCTTTTGTTAAAACATTGGAAGAAAAATCAGGTATAAAAGGTCAACTGCCACCAGCCTTTTTCATGGGTTCCTGCGTTGATAATACCAGGGCCTCAGATGTATTAGTTGCGATGGCTAAGGACCTAGGAGTAGATACACCGAAAGTTCCCTTTGTCGCCTCAGCACCCGAAGCCATGAGCGGTAAAGCAGTATCAATAGGTTCCTGGTTTGTAACCCTAGGTGTCCCTACCCACGTAGGTTCCATGCCTCCGTTAGAAGGCAGTGAATTATTCTACAGCATAGCAACTCAAATTGCATCTGATGTTTATGGCGGGTATTTCATGTTTGAGCTGGATGCGGAAATTGCCGCCCAAAAGATACTTGATGCACTTGAATACCGCACTTGGAAGTTGGGCGTGCATAAACAGACGGCAGAAAAATTCAATACAGCCCTCTGCCAAAATTATTAAGAGAAGGAGGGATGAAATATGATTACTAATTTTGATAAAATCTATGAAGGTGCGATCGAGCCGGGAAAAGAGCCCAGAAAGCTTTTTAAACATGCTTACGAAGGGGCAATCACTGCCACAAGTTATGCAGAAATTCTCTTGAGTAAAGCAATTAAAAAATATGGCCCTAACCAAAAAGTCGAGTATCCTGATACCGCCTATTACCTACCTGTTATTCGTTCATTAAGCGGTGAAGAGGTTAAAACTCTTAAAGAACTCCAACCCATACTAAACAGGATGAGAGGTCAGTTAAAAGCAGAGATAAACTTAGAAAATGTACTCTTAGCAGGGGAAGCTACTCTTTATGCAGCAGAAATTATTGAAGCATTAAGATATGTTAAAAATCCTAATCCTCATGTAGAACCCTGGACAGGATTTCTAGGTGACCCAGTTTTGCGTAAATACGGAATTAAAATGGTTGACTGGACCATTCCTGGTGTTGCGGTAATACTAGGTCGGGCTAAAGATTCCCAAGCAGCAAGAAAACTTGTGGATGATCTTATGGGAAAGGGTATGATGATATTCCTTGCTGATGAAATCATCGAGCAATTGTTAGAAGAGAATGTAAAGCTAGGTGTTGACTACATTGCTTTTCCAGTGGGAAATTTCACCCAGGTAGTACACGCTGCCAACTATGCGTTACGTGCTGGGATGGCTTTTGGTGGTATAAAACCTGGCTTACGGGAAGAACACAGAGATTATCAGAGACGAAGGGTTTTGGCATTTGTGCTTCACTTAGGTGAACGGGATACTGTTAAGACTGCAGCCGAAATGGGCTGTATGTTCCTAGGCTTCCCTATCATCACTGACCAAGTCTTGGCTGAGGATGAGCAGATTAAGGATTGGTACGTATCTGAACCTGATTATGACAAAATTGTTCAGCTCGCCCTGGAATTAAGAGGTATCAAGCTTACCAATATCCAGATTGATATACCGATCAACCATGGGCCGTCCTTTGAGGGCGAAACTATCCGTAAAGCTGAAGCCTACCTCGAGATGGGTGGAGGTAAGACTCCCGCCTTCGAACTCGTGCAGATGGTTGAGGCAGACGAAATCGAAGACGGCAAAATAGAAGTAGTTGGCCCCGATGTTGATGACATCAGCGAAGGAGACCGCTTACCATTTGGTCTAGTGATAGATATCTATGGAAGAAAGATGCAGGATGATTTTGAAGGTGTACTTGAGCGTCGCGTTCACTACTTCATAAATTATGGTGAAGGACTGTGGCATGTGGCTCAGCGAGATCTAGCTTGGCTCCGTGTCAGTAAAGACGCAATTGCCAAAGGTTTTAAGCTAAAACATTACGGGGAACTATTAATAGCTAAGTATAAAAGTGAATTCCCTGCGATTGTAGATCGTGTACAGGTTACTATCTATACGGACCAGGCTAAAGTTGATGAGATGATCAAGGTAGCCCGTGACAAGTATGCTACTAGAGATGCTCGCCTCCGCGGTTTAACTGACGAAGCAGTAGATACCTTCTATTCGTGCTTGCTCTGTCAGTCCTTTGCACCAAACCACGTGTGTATTGTTACACCTCAACGGGTAGGTTTGTGCGGTGCGGTCAGCTGGCTAGACTCCAGAGCCTCTTATGAGATTAACCCAACTGGTCCTTGTCAGCCCATCACTAAGGGTGAGGCAATAGATGAGTATCGCGGTATGTGGAAGAGTGTTAACGATTACATTTATCAGGCATCAAATCGCAGCCTAGAAGAAGTCAATATATATACCATGATGGATAGACCGATGACTTCCTGCGGTTGCTTCGAAGCAATTATGGCCCTTGTCCCTGAGCTTAACGGTATCATGATCACCACTAGAGAGCACAATGGCATGACGCCAGTGGGAATGTCTTTCTCCACCCTAGCAGGTATGGTTGGTGGCGGTGTACAAACCCCTGGGTTTATGGGAATTGGGCGACTTTACCTAGTGAGTAAAAAATATATTCCTGCAGATGGGGGTATAGGGCGTATCCTCTGGATGCCAAAAGAGCTTAAAGAATTTTTGCGGGATGATTTGATTACTCGTAGCGTTGAAGAGGGCTTAGGCGAAGATTTTATTGAGAAGATAGCAGATGAAACAATAGGGATAACCGTTGATGAAATAACGCCATTCCTAGAAGAAAAAGGACACCCGGCATTGACGATGGATCCAATATTCTAAACTAAATAAATGGGGACAGGTGTGTCCCTGTGCCTATTAATGAAAGGAGTTTAGCAAAATGGCATTGACAGGTCTTGAAATCTATAAGCTTCTTCCCAAAAAAAACTGTGGAGAATGTGGACCCCCAACTTGCTTAGCTTTTGCTATGAGTCTTGCTGCCGGAAAAGCATCTCTAGAGGTATGTCCATATGTCAGCGATGAGGCTAAAGAAGCTTTAGGAGCAGCATCAGCACCACCCATCAAGTTAATCAAAATCGGTGTGGGCGATAAAGCTGTAGAACTTGGCGATGAAACTGTTATTTTCCGCCATGATAAAACATTTTTTCATCCAACAGGAATTGCTTTTGAGGTTAAAGACAGCTTAAGCGAAGCAGAGCTTACCCAAAAGCTTGAAGAAATAAATGCTTTAGAATTTGATCGTGTAGGGCTTCATTATGAAGTGGATATGGTCGCAGTCAAACAAACAGGTGACGCTGCTCAGTTTAAGGCTGCAGTTCAAAAAATTGCTGCCGCCACAAACCTGTCCCTAGTATTAATCACTGAAGATCCAGCATCAGCTGACCAAGGTCTCGAAGCTTGTAAGGGAAGAAACCCTCTCCTGTATGCTGCAACTGAAAATAACTATAAAGAAATGACTGAGCTTGCCCAAAAATATAGTGTACCTCTTGGAGTAAAGGCGGAAGATATTTTTAACCTTTCTAATTTAGTTGAGAAGATAACTGCCCTAGGCTATAAGGAACTTGTCTTAGACAGCGGTTCAAGGACTACATCTAAGGTTCTAGCTGACTTAACTGAAATGCGTAGAGCGGCAATTAAAAAGAAATATCGTCCCTTTGGTTATCCAACAATAGCGTTTACAACAGCTGAAGAACCTATGGAAGAGATGATGCAGTCCCAAGTTTATGTATCAAAGTATGCCAGTATGGTGGTATTGAAGACTACGGATAAGCATTTTGTACTTCCCCTTCTAGCCTGGAGACAAAACCTTTACACTGATCCTCAAAAACCTATCCAGGTTGAAACTAAGATTTATGAAGTAGGAAATGTAACTGCAGACTCCCCAGTCTATCTGACTACTAACTTCTCCCTTACTTACTACAGTGTTGAGGGTGAAGTTGAAGGCAGTAAAGTACCATCTTACATTATTCCCGTCGACACAGATGGCACTTCCGTATTGACGGCTTGGGCAGCAGGAAAATATTCTGCAGAAAAAATCGCTGAAGTAATGAATTCTATAGGTATCGAAGAAAAAGTAAATCATCGTGAAGTAATCCTTCCCGGTTACGTGGCAGTGCTAAGCGGAAAGCTTGAGGAAAAATCAGGATGGAAGGTAGTTGTAGGCCCTCGAGAAGCTGCCGGTATTCCTGCTTTTGCTAAAAGTCGTTACGGTGCATAGGAGTTGAAGTGATATGTTCAAGGTCCTTTTTCAACCGGACAATGTCGTTGTTGAAGTAGAAGCCCAGAGTACATTATTACAGGCAGCAGATAAAGCGGAATTACCGCTCAATGTAACCTGCGGAGGTAAGGGTACATGTGGTAAATGTCTGGTACGGGTGTTGAAAGGGGATTATCTACTCAGGGACGACACAGTTCTAGGTAAAGCAGAGATACCTGCTTGTCAGGCAGTGGTATTATCGGATATAGAAGTGGAGATTCCCCAAGAGACTAAATTAGTTAAGCATAAGGTTTTAATCCAAAAGGATAATCTTTTGGCTGAGAAAGAGCTGGATCTACTAGCAGGTTATAAGTTTAACCCCCTTGTCAGGAGATATGAGGTTACGTTACCTGAACCAAGCCTGACAGAAAACGCCACTGATCTAAACCGGTTGTTAGTTGAGCTTAAGAAACATGTTTCCTGTAGTGAAATCAAAATATTTTTGCCGGCGCTCAGAAAGTTAGCTTATGCTTTACGGGATGGGGAGTGGAATGTCAGTGTAGATGTAGCGCATATTGAAGGCTACGGAGAAATTATAGATATTCTTCCGGGAAAAAGTAAAACAGACCTTTATGGACTTGCTATTGATATAGGTACAACTACGGTGGTAGTTTTTCTAATCGACTTATTAACGGGTAGCGTTATAGATAAACGGGGTACCTACAACAAGCAAGCCAAATATGGTGATGATGTTATTTCTCGGATGATATGTGCAGACGAAGAGGAGGATGGCTTACAAGAGCTTCAGCAGGCAGTATTAAACTCGATAAATGAGCTTATAAGTGAAATACTAGTAAACCATCCTCATGTTGAACGTGATTTTATCAAATTAGTGGTTTGTGCAGGTAACACCACGATGACCCATTTGTTACTTGCCCTGCACCCCAAATACATCCGTCTTGAACCATATATACCTACTGCAGCACAATTTCCAGCGGTAAAAATTAAGGACCTAGGGTTGCCCCTATATGGGGAAGGTTTGGTAATAAATATCCCTTCGATAGCAAGTTATGTGGGCGGGGATATTATAGCAGGGGCCTTAGCAGTGGGTATTGAAAAAACTGATGAATTGACATTGTTCATTGATATCGGAACAAACGGTGAAATGGTTCTGGGAAATAGCGACTGGCTTATCAGCTGTGCTTGTTCCGCAGGACCTGCCTTCGAAGGTGGCGGGATCACCTTCGGGATGCGGGCCATGAGAGGGGCAATAGAGCGTATAGAAATAGACAATGACTTTGAAGTGGTTTATGAAACTATTGAAAATGAAAAAGCTGTAGGAATATGTGGGTCAGGCTTGATTGATGGTCTGAGTAAACTCCATTCTTCGGGACTCATAGATCGTACAGGCAAGTTCCAGACTGATATATCAACAAACAGGCTGCGTCAGGGCGATGATGGATCGGAATTTGTACTGGTTTGGGCTAAAGAGGGTGGAATTAATAAAGACATAATAATCACAGAGAGTGATATAAAAAATTTACTACGAGCAAAAGGCGCTATTTTTGCAGGTATACGTTCTATGTTAAAACTTGTGGCTTTAGAGATTTACGTAATTGACAAGGTTCTAATAGCAGGAGGATTTGGCAATTATCTCAATTTAGATGATTCGATTAAGATTGGATTGTTACCGGATCTCGACAGGAATAGATATCAGTTTGTAGGTAATACCTCTGTGAAAGGCGCTCAAGCGGTACTACTTTCTACAGATGCTTATCAGCAGTCCTTAGAGCTTAGCAAAAAAGTAACCTACCTGGAGCTTTCTGTAGGCAATACTTTTATGGAGGAATTTGTTTCGGCTACATTTATTCCTCATACAGACTTAACCCTGTTTCCTTCATTGATAAAGTGAACCTTCTATCAGTAGGGGTTTTCTTCATCCCTTACTGATAGTTAGTTGAACTTATCAGGAACTTAGCGCCCGTTGTCCCCACTTAAAGAAGTGGGGGTCTTACGGACGGTTAGTGCGTGATAAAAAAGGAGTGATATTTATTTATGCCAAAGTATATAGCAGTAGCAGGTAAAGGTGGAACAGGTAAAACGACTTTTGCTTCCTTAATAATTAAATACTTAATCCAAAACAATAAAGGCACAGTTCTAGCAGTTGACGCGGATCCTAATGCTAACTTGAGTGAAGTATTAGGTATGGAAGTTACAACAACTATTAGTGAACTTCTAGAGCAAACAAAAGACCCTAAAAGTGTGCCTGTAGGTATGAGTAAGGAAGTATTTATTGAATATAAACTACAACAATCACTTGTGGAAACAAAAAATCTTGATTTATTGGTAATGGGCAATCCCCAGGGAGCAGGCTGTTATTGCTATGCAAATGATTTACTACGTAAATACTTAGAACGTTTAAGTAGTGGTTATGACTATGTGGTAGTGGATACTGAGGCAGGCCTAGAGCATATCAGCCGGCGGACAATCCCTCAGGTGGATTGGTTATTTGTCATAAGCGATGCTTCTGCACGGGGTGTTCGCTCAGCTGGTAGGATTCACGAATTGGTCCAAAGTCTGGGATCGGCGGTAAAAAGTGAGCTGCTTATTGTTACCAAAACAAAGAAGGATTCCCTAGCAAACTTAGAAGATGAAATTACGGCTACTGGTATAGCGCTAATTGGTGATATACCTTATGACGAATCAATAGCTACGTATGATGAAGAAGGAAAGCCTTTGTTTGAATTACCTAATAATAATGCCGCGGTAAACGCAGCTAAAGAAATTCTCGTAAAGGAAAGTATTTAAGAGAGGAGTGTAAATATGGCTTTTGAGGTTATAAAAGAACGCTATATGTCCAAAGTAAATGAAGTGCTATTGGGTGCAACTGCTGAGAATGGAGGTTCTCGTAGCCATGTATTAAAAGTAGGTGGGCAGACAACCCTTCCTTATCTTCATTTTGAAGGAGAAGTTCCCAATAAGCCCATAATCGCTATGGAAATAACTGATGTTGAGCCCACTTGGCCTGCGCCTTTAAAAGAGATGTTTAAAGATGTATATAACGATCCTATCGCCTGGGCAAAAAAGTGTGTGGATGAATATAAAGCAGATTTAATCTATGTTGTCTTAAACGGAGCAGACCCTGATGGAGCTAATAAATCCCCGGAAGAATGTACGGCAACGGTTAAATCAATTTTAAAAGCAGTAGGCGTACCTCTTATTGTTAAAGGTTGTGGAGACGAAGAAAAAGATAACGAAGTATTAGGAAAAGTTGCTGAGGAATGTGCAGGGGAAAACCTAATGCTGGGTGTTGCAGAACAAGAAAACTACAAATCTATTGCAGCTGCTTGCATGGTTCATAAACACAGTCTTATTGCGTTGTCACCTCTAGATATCAACATCTGTAAGCAGTTGAATATCCTTGTCAATGAAATGGGGCTTCCATTAGATCGGATAATGATCGACCCCATGATTGGCGGGCTAGGATATGGGATTGAATATGCTTATTCCATCATGGAACGGATAAGAATGGGTGCTCTTCAGGGTGATAAAATGCTGTCTATGCCAATGATCTGTACAGTTGGTTATGAAGCATGGCGAGCCAAAGAAGCATATTCTGATGGCGAAGAATTCCAGGGATGGGGGGAACAAAGTTTCCGTGGTCCACTTTGGGAAGCTATGACGGCTGCTACCCTTATTCAGGCTGGTGCAGATATTCTATTGATGCGCCACCCCCAAGCAGTAAAGCTCGTTCAGAAAAATATAACTGAGTTAATGAAAAGCAACAAGTACTAATCAATGAGTTTTTTGTGTATTACCCGCTTACCACGCGCCGAAGCTGCTTTCTTGCAGATTGAGCTAATGCGCAAAACCTCTAAGTCATTCTGCATGTTAACCGTTGCGCATTTTGACGCTCAATAAGCTTCGTTCGCGACGCTTCTCTGCTCTAAGGTTCGCTAAGTAATACACAAAAAACAACAATTGACTTAGTAGGAAATAAAAAGTAAAAATTTAAAAGGGTGGAGGTAATTCAGATGATTATTATTGGTGAAAGAATTAATGGGATGTTTAAGGATATCGGTCAAGCAGTTCTGGAAATGGACCCTAAGCCTTTACAGGAATGGGCTGTAAAGCAACAGGAAGCTGGTGCAAATTATCTTGATATCAATACAGGACCTAATACAGATGACCAAGTCACTACTATGAAGTGGATGGTCCAAGTGGTTCAAGAAGTTAGCGATTTACCACTTTGTCTTGATTGTACAAACTTTGACGCTATTGAAGCAGGTTTAGAAATTTGTAAGAAACCGGCGTTGATTAATTCTTGTCCTGCTGATAGACCCAAGATTGAACGCGTATTTCCCATGGCAGTAAAATACAATGCCAAGATAATCGGATTAACAATGGATGCCAAAGGTATTCCTAAAAATGCAGAAAACCGTATTGCCCTTGCTATGGAATTGGTTGCTGCCGCTGACGAATATGGTTTACCTATGGAAGATTTATTCATAGATCCCTTGATCCTCCCAGTGAATGTTGCTCAAGAACATGCTCCGGAGGTTCTCGAAGCTATCAAACAAACCAAACTTCTTGCCAATCCAGCCCCTAAAACAGTTTTAGGATTAAGTAATGTGTCTCAGAAAGCACCGGATCGTCCTCTTATCAACAGAACATTTCTGGCCATGGCAATGGCTTGTGGACTTGATGCTGTTATATCGGACGCTAACGATGACGCATTAATGGCAACAGCAGCAACAGCTGAAATCCTACTTAACCAAAGCGTTTATTGTGATTCTTACGTTAAGGTGTTTAAAAGCAAGTAATTGAACTGGGGACGGTGTGTCCCCATTATTTTCAAGGAGCATACCCGTCAATATAAAAAAATATAGAGGAAACTGGCGGGTGTCTTCTCTTATTCAAAAGGAGAGAGAGTACCGTAAGGGAGAGAGAGTATAGTGGAAAACGGATTTAAGGCTTCGCTGCTAGATAAGAACACCATGTCGGTAACGTGGGAAATAGTACCGGGAAGAGGCGCCCGGGAAAAAGCTCAAGAAAATGCTCTCGCTGCAGCAGAATCAGCTGCGAAAGGTGGCAAAATCCATGCAGTGACAATAACTGATAATCCAGGCGGGAACCCAGCTATCCTGGCAGATTGCCTAGGTGTAGAAATGCTTAAGATGGGTATTGAACCTTTGGTGCATTTCACATGTAAAGATAAAAACCGTAACCAAATGGAAAGTCAGTTATACAGTTTGGATAGGGCTGGAGTCAGAAATTTACTTATTATGACAGGCGATTATCCTGTTGCCGGATATCAGGGCAGACCTAAACCAGTTTTTGACTTAGACCCATCGCATGTATTAGAGTTGATTAGAGATATGAATAACGGGCTTGAAGTTCAAGGTCCTAAAGGTCCGTCTTATCAAGAGAAAAGCGATTTCTATGCAGGTGCCGCAGTCTCCCCTTTCAAGGGAACAGAAGCAGAATTGATGATCCAATATTATAAGCTAAAGAAAAAAATAGCTAGTGGAGCACAGTTTATAGTTACCCAATTAGGATATGATGCGCGTAAGTTCCATGAAGTATTGCAGCTCCTGAAAATCAATAACCTGGATATACCTGTAGTGGGTAATATTTATGTTCTGCCCTTTGGTGCTGCAAAAATAATGAATGCCAATCAGCTTCCTGGTTGTGTCGTTCCGGATAAACTTCTGGCTGATATCGAACAAGAGCGCACTGCAGAGGATAAGGGTGTCGGAGCTAGGTTGTTTCGGGCAGCAAAAATGTATGCATTTATGAAAGGAATGGGTTTTGCAGGAGTCCATATTGGTGGTCATGGAATCAAATATGAGCAAGTAGAATATATTATCGAAAAGGGCGAAGAGTTAAGCGAAACCTGGCAGGAGTTTATTCAAGAATTTGATTATCCACAACCTAACGGATTTTATTATTTCGCCAAAGATGAAACAACTGGTTTAAATACTAATGAGCCTGTCAACAGAAAAGGTCTTTCGTTAGATGCACCGGTACCCTTAGGATATTCAATGATGAGAATAGCTCATGCTCTTGCTTTTGAGCCAGATAAACCATTTTTCCCGCTTATGAGAAAGTTCTATCAAATGCGTAAAAATAACAAAGCTCATGGACTGGAGCACTTAATAAAAGTTGTGAGCAACGATTGCAAAGATTGCGGAGATTGTGCACTTCTTGATCTTGCTTATCTATGTCCCATGTCTCAGTGTCCTAAAAATCAGCGCAACGGAGCATGTGGTGGAAGTTATGACGGTTGGTGTGAAGTTTTTCCCAATGAAAAAAAATGTGTTTGGGTCAGAGCCTATGCTCGCTTGAAAAAGCACGATGAAGAGGAGCAATTAGGAAACTACTGCGTTCCTCCAGCAAACTGGAATTTCTATCAAACTTCGTCTTGGTATAATTTCTTCCTTGGCCTCGACCATTCCGCCGAGCGTCTGGCGATCAGACGAGGGGACAGGGACATGTCTGGGAAGCCTTAAGCTTATTAGCAGCTGAAAAGGGGATAGAGACTACTCAAGATCTTTATCCCCTATCTATATCTTGCAGGATTTTCCAAGAAAAAATCGAATTAGAGATGTGTATACTCAGACCAACGTTGTAAGGTGGGGTAGATGTGTCTAAAATCCTAATTGTTGAAGATTCAAACTTGGTGCGTTTAAAGATTAAAAGTGTGTTAGAGACAAATGGATTCAAGGATATAGTTGAGACTAATTCGGCTGACTTAATAGTAGAGAAACCTTATATGTATCTGCAAAACGTTGAATTGATTATTATGGATATTAGCCTTCCCGGGATAAGTGGAATCGAGGCAGCGTATTGGTTGAAAACTAACATTAATTACAGTCGCATTCCTGTTATTTTCTTATCGGGTACAAGTGATAGCATCACGGTCAGAAATGCTTTAAAAGCAGGTGGTGTTGACTATATTGTTAAACCATTCCAAGAAGAGGATTTAATTAAAAGAGTTATACACATATTAGGTAAACCAGTAAACATTCCCGAAGATACTTACCCTATACTAGAAATAGATGAAGCAAAAAAAAATTATTAGTATAGAATATAGTAGATCAATACGGGGAAAACAGCCTGTAAGTTTTATTCTAACTAAAGTTAATAAAAAATACATAAAAGATAGTATTAACAAAATAACAGAAACCTTAAGGCAAATCGATCAAATATTTTACTTGAAAAGGGAAGATATCTTAGTAATATTGCCGTTAACAGACGAGAGAGGATTAAAAATAGTTGTTGATAAAATAGAGAAATGCTACGATACAGAAATAGAGATTAAAAAATGGACTATTACAGGGGGTGAAACCCAGTCATTAGAAGAGCTTATCAATGATATGTTAGATTAGATTTAAAACTTAACTGAAAAGCAAAATGTTAAATGAAATCCGGCTATTATGGCCGGTTTTCATTTGTAATCTGGCAATTACTACAATGTATCGTGATTTTGGTGTAAAATGTAGGATAAGGAAAGCGCTGGAGGAACTAGTATGCACCTAACCATGATTTTCGTTGACGGCCTGGGACTGGGAACTCAAGAAGATAACCCGGTCATCCTTGCCAGTACACCAAATATAGATAGACTGCTTGGAGGGCACTATCTCTGGGGAGACAGAGAAATCAGGCATAA
>JAGXFZ010000051.1 GCA_024637055.1 Gracilibacter sp.
AGGATAGCAAACATACTATCCTCTAAAATATCTTTTAAATTTATTATTTCACCGATTTATTGGTATAGATAAAAGAGTTTTAGTAATTGTCAGAGAAGTCTTAGAAAAAAAGTGACTTTTTCAGTGGTCTCCCCTGTCCCCCCGTCTGTGTTAATTAACTTAATAGTGTATAATATTGTTAATTCTTAAGAAAAACCCATAATAGGTTTTTATAATGCAGCAAATTATATTATAATTAACTTAGTGATAATTAACCTGGTTGATTTGCTTAGTTTATGTATCTACATATTAGCATTAGGTTGCATTGACATATTAAAGTGGAAATTCTAAAATAGTTACTAAATCCAACTCGGGATTTAATATTCTTTTGACTTAAGCAATGAATGTTCATTGTTTAAAATAAATTCTAAAAGAGGGTTAAACATGGATCTTAATCTTAAAGGTAAAGTAGCTTTAGTGATGGCTTCTAGCCAAGGTCTCGGTAAAGCTGTGGCTACACAACTAGTGGAAGAGGGCGCCAATGTCATGGTGACCAGTATAGACGCTCCAACGCTTAAAGCAGTTCAGGAAGAACTTCAAGCATTGGGCAAGGGACAGGTCGCTCAGTTTGAGGCGGATATAACGAAGGCTGAAGATATCCGTGCTCTCGTCAAATATACTAACGATACTTTCGGCAAGATCGATATTCTGGTCAATAATACAGGAGGTCCTCCTGGAGGAAATTTTGATAGTTTTCAGGATGAAGATTGGCAGAAAGCTTTTGAACTGAATCTTCTCAGCTATATCAGGGTTATTCGCGAAGTGTTACCTGATCTTAAGCAGAGTGGAGGACGGATAGTGAATATGACTTCATCCTCCATCAAGCAACCTATTCCTAATCTTATCCTTTCCAATACCTTTCGTATGGGAGTCTTAGGTCTCTCTAAGTCTCTAGCTGAAGAACTCGCTCCATTTAATATTCTTGTCCATACTGTCGCTCCAGGCCGTATCGCTACAGATAGAGTTGCCTTCCTAGATGGTCTTAAAGCCAAAAAATTAGGAATTACTCCTGAACAAGTGGCCGAGCAATCCCGTAAGACAATTCCACTTGGAAGATACGGAGATCCTGAAGAATTTGCTAAGGTAGTAACCTTCTTAGTTTCCGATGCCTGCACGTATATGACTGGAAGTACTGTTGTGATTGACGGTGGTATGATACGCTCTGTATAAGAGCTTAATCTAACTAACCGAGATATAGTATTACTGGAGGAAGTTTTCTTGGACTATTCGTATAAGGTTATCGAGCATTTTATGTGTCCCAGGAATGTGGGTAGCATGCCTGACGCCAATGCCGAAGGTACATATGGAGATTCCAATTGTGGTGATTTTTTGAATGTGTACCTTAAGGTAGAAGATGATACTATCAAGAAAATTAGTTATCTGGTATTTGGCTGTGCCGCTGCGGTAGCTTCAAGCAGTATGATGTCTGAGCTTGCCCAAGGTAAAACAGTGGAGGAAGCATTAGAGATAACAGATAAGGACATTGAGCAAGGGCTGGACGGATTGCCCGCAAATAAGCTTCATTGTTCTGTGCTTGGAGCTAAGGCCTTAAGAAACGCTATTAACAATTACCTTATGAATAGACAAACAGAAAAAATGAAAAGGAATGGGAAAGATGAAATTATCTCAGAGGATCCTAAGGATTAAACCTTCAGCGACGTTTGCGGTAGATGCCAAGGCCAAGGAACTAACTAGCCAAGGCAAGGATGTTATTTCCTTTGGAGCGGGAGAGCCGGACTTTGTTTCGCCTCCAGCCGCATTTAAATATGCTCAAGAAGCAATGGAGAAGGGGGAGACCCATTACACTCCAACACCTGGGATCATAGAGCTTAGAAATGAGATATGTAATTATTATCAAAGAAGTTTTGGTCTGAACTACAAGCCTAATCAAGTTGTAGTGGGCAGTGGTGCTAAACCTTGTATCTACGAGGCTTTAGCGGCAATCGTTGACCCCGGTGATGAAGTTGTTTTACTCGCTCCGACCTGGGTGAGCTATATCGAGCAGATTCAGTTGTTGGATGGAAAGGTTACGGTGGTCTATACCCAAGACAGTGGATTTGTACCTCTGGTGGAAAAGATCGAAGAAGTGATAACCGATAAAACAGTAGCTATTCTACTTAATTCTCCTTCCAATCCTACTGGTATGATGCTTGATGAACAAACAATTAAGCGTATAGGTGAGTTGGCAATTAAACATGATCTCTGGCTAATCTGGGATGAGATTTATGAACAGCTTGTATATGGAGATGCTAAACATTATAATTGTGTACAATTGCTTCCTGAATTGGCATCTAGGACTATTATTATTAATGGTGTAAGCAAGGGATATGCTATGACAGGATGGCGAATAGGTTACATCATAGGACCCCAAGAGATAGTTTCAAAGATTAATGCATTTCAAAGTCACTTAACCTCTAACCCTTGTTCCATCGCCCAATGGGCGGCTGTAGGGGTTATGAGGGAAAGTGATGCGGATGTTGAAACGATGAGAGCAGAATTCCAAGCTAGAAGAGACCTTATCTGTGGACTTCTAAGCGATATGCCTTATATCACTTTCCCTGAGCCCCAGGGAGCGTTCTATGTCTTTGTGAGTGTTCAGGGTTGTGTAGGAAAAAGCTTTAATGGAAAGCTTATCAAGGACGATATATCTTTCTGTGATGCTCTCCTAGAAGATTTAGTTGCTGTTGTTCCAGGAAGCGCTTTCTTTGCTCCTGGTTATATTAGAGTGTCTTACGCTAGCTCTCCAGAAATTATTAAAGAAGGTATGAGAAGACTAAAAGCTTTTTTAGAGAAGCTAGTCTAACTGAACAATCCTTAGTTACCATAAAGAAATAATTTTTAAGCGTATTGCATCTCCACTTTAGATGCAATACGCTTAAAAGAGCTAAATTGTAAGGAGGGATATTTTTTGAAACTTTATGGAATATATGCGCCAATTCCAACCCCTTTTGAAAATGATGAGGTCGCTTATGACAAACTTGCAGTAAATATGAACTTCTGGCTTGATTCTAAACTTACAGGTATTGTAGTCATGGGGTCTAACGGTGAATTTGTAGTCTTGAGTCCTGAAGAGAAAAGAAGGCTAATCAGCACAGTATGTGAGTCTGCTCAAGGAAAGAAACCTATACTTGCAGGTACAGGCTGTGAATCTACTAGTGAAACGATTGAATTGACTAAATATGCTGCTGAAGCAGGGTGTGATGCAAGCTTACTATTAAGTCCAAATTATTATAAAAGGTCAATGACTGATGCTTTAATCAAAAACTTTTACTTAGAAGTAGCTGAAGCTAGCCCTATACCAGTAATCGTATATAATATGCCTGCCAATACAGGAATTAATCTTTCCTCTAAACTGGTCACAGAATTATCTGATCATCCGAATATTATTGGGGTGAAGGATTCTGGCGGCAATATAGTGCAAATAGCTGAGATTATTAACAATACTCCTGAAGAGTTCTCTGTTTTCGCAGGATCAGCTAGTTTTCTCTATCCAAGTCTAGCTTTAGGGGCCAAGGGAGGAACACTTGCCTTAGCCAACATATTACCGAATGAATGCGTTAAAATTCAGGAATTGGTAGAGGAAGGTAAACATACCGAGGCTAGAGATCTCCAGCTTAAACTGCTAAATATCAATAATGCGGTCACTGCTCGCTGGGGTGTTGCAGGTTTGAAAGCAGCCTTAGAACTTCAAGGATTATATGGCGGACAGCCTCGTAAGCCTTTGCTACCTCTGGGCGAATCGGACAAAAAAGAACTTGCTAATATTTTAGGTAAAGCCAAAGTATAAGATTGGAGATAATGAGAGATGACATTAGATGTAAAGAATATTTACTGTGTAGGACGCAATTATGCGCAACATGCTAAGGAACTCAATAATGCTATACCAGAAACACCACTAATATTTACCAAGACCACTCATTCCTTGGTACAAGCCAATGGTCAGGAGGTTGTACTACCAGGTAACGTTGGTCGGATGCACTACGAAGCGGAATTCGTAATCCACATAGCTCGGAAATATGAACCAGGAATCAAGATAGATGATCTTATAGATAAGATGGCCATAGGAATTGATTTTACCCTTCGGGATCTGCAGGATGAATTAAGACAGAAGGGAAACCCATGGATTTTAGCCAAAGGATTTTTAAACTCTGCAGTGATTACGCCTTGGCATCCGTTTGAAGGATTGATACCTTCAAAGGAGAAAGAATTTTCATTGAAAAAGAACGGTCAAGAGGTCCAGCGTGGTAATATTACAGATATGATTTTTGACTTGCCTGCAATCACTGAGTATATTGCAAAACACCTAGGACTTGGAGCAGGAGATATCATTTTCACAGGAACTCCCGAAGGAGTTGGACCTGTCTCAGATGGAGACAACTTCGTGTATAGTTGGGGAGAAAAACAGTTAGGTAGTAGTATTATCAGGCTTTCTATTTAAACCAGAAGCTATGTTTTTCTGATGTATATGTGAGTGCAATAATATGGAACAATCGGAATTAATGAAACGGGTTTAAACAACCCGTTTCATATAGTTTAAGAGCGATCCGGGATTCTAGTTAGAATATTATGAGGACAGACAATGATTTATCTAATTATAATAATTTTTCAATCCTTTTATATTGGTTTCCGTGGTAATACGATGCTAACCACGCTGTATGCAATTAGCCTTGAGGCTAGCACCTTTCAAGTAGGGATAATAGTGGGATTGGCTGCTTTTTTTCCTATGGTTCTATCTATATACATTGGTCAAGTATCTGATAGAATAGGCTTTCGCTACCCTCTTATGTTAGGAAGCTTTGGAGTAAGTGTAGCATTATTACTTCCTTATATAATTAAGGGAGAACTATATATCCTGTTTGTATCACAGGCAATATTTGGTTTGGCGTTTATCTTGCTATTGGTTAACATACAGAACCTTGTAGGTAAGATAAGTACGATTGACAATCGTGCCCAAAATTATGCAATATTTAGCTTAGGGATTTCCATAGCAAGTTTATTAGGGCCCTTATTAACAGGATTTTCAATCGACCACTTAGGCTATAATAATACCTATTTGATATTATCTTTGATGGCTGCTATTCCAGGATGTTTTATCCTTTTTAACTTGCTTAAACTTCCAACTTCCACGTTTATCAAAGAAATACCAACAAATAGTTTTAAAGATCTGTTAGCCTCTCGACCTCTGAGAAAGACGTTTATTCTTAGTGGGGTTATTCTTAGCGGGATTGGTATATATGAGTTTTACTTCCCCATATACGGTAAATATATAGGGTTTTCGGCCTCTATGATTGGAATTATCCTTAGTGTGAATGCCTCGGCATTTATTATGGTGCGCCTATTTATGCCCCTTCTCATAAAAAGATTTACTGAAGAGGGGGTCTTAAAAGGATGCTTGTTCATAGCTGCTGGAGCTTTTCTTTTGATACCATTTTTTAAAGGCGTTATTGCTTTGGCCATTGTTTCCTTTATATTGGGAATAGGTCTAGGTTGTGGTCAGCCTTTATCGATTGTAATGGCGTATAATGCTTCTCCGGAGGGGAGGACAGGGGAAGTTCTAGGTGTAAGGCTTACTGTCAATAAGATCGTTCAATTCTTTGTTCCAATCATATTTGGATCCGTAGGTGCTATGGTAGGGTTCTTCCCGGTTTTCTGGTCTAACGCTCTTTTGCTATTTTCAGGGGGATTATTTGGTTTTTCTGATAAGAAAGATTCAGAACAAGATAAAGAAAGTGAGTGTTAAAAAAATAGATGTGAAAGGCCGTTGTTACCAACATGATTTTCACATCTATATAACTGAATTGGACAAGTAATGACTACAAACGTTTACTCCAGTATTCTTCTAGATCCTCTAAAGCACTTAAGATATGTTCTTTAATAATTCTTTCTGTTTCTTCTCCATCACGATTTTTTATAGCCTCAAATATAGCCCTATGCTCTTTGACTGACAAAGGAGCACGATCTGCAAGAAAACTAAGGCTCGCATGGAAAAAGCCATTCCATAATTGGACAATCATTCTATAAAGACGAGGGGAATTTGCAGCAGCATATAGTGTTTGATGGAAGTCAGTATTCAGTAACGATAATTGCGCTATTTCGTGGTTGTTTAAGCTTTTTTCCATTCGCTGACATAAATTTTCCAACTTGCTAATTTCTTCTTGGGTTAACTTGCTACATGCTAAGTTACCAGCAGCACCTTCTAGGATGCTTCTTAGATAATAAATTTCTCTTAGGTCATCTAATTTTAGTACAGAAACAGTGAAACCTTCCTCAGCTTTATGTTGGACTAGATTATCTGTTGAGAGACGAACAAGAGCCTCGCGGATCATTGCCGTGCTAGCCCCAACTCTTTCTCCAAAATCTGCGATTTCCGCTTCTGAAAGAGCATATCCGGGAGGAAAAACTCCTGACAGGATCGCGTTGCGTAAGTAGATGTAAACCTCATCGTTTTTTATAGCATTGGGACTTTTACCCTTGAGTACATCGACTGTATCTGGAGAGAACTGACCTGTGTACTTTTCTAATAAACCCATTAATCTGACCCCCTTTATACTAATATATTCTATCATGTTTTTTTGTCACAGTAAAAAGTATTTTAATAGAACCATTGATACTTTTTTAATTTTAATATAAAATGTTTATTACTGTTAATATTTTTAAAATTGACAACATGGATACTGACAATATAAAAAAGAAATAGTATGGATGTGATTAGTATGCGTTTGGCTTCCATTAAATTGCAAGAGGAAGAAATAGTTGCCATCGTAACCGAGGGAGGTTTAATACCTCTAAGAGCGGTTAATGATTCCGGAAAGAATTTTGCGGATGACTTATTTGCGCTTATTACCAGTGAGCAACTTGATGAACTTAAAGACTGGTGGACAACTGACGGACTTGCGAACATAAGCAAATGGGCAAAGTATGTCATACCTTATGATCAAGTAGAATATGCGCCATTATACCGTCATCCACGAAAAATATGGGGAATCGGGCTGAACTATTTGGATCATGCTAATGATTTAGAAGAGATAACACCTCAAACAGAGCCAGCCAGCTTTATGAAGCCTGATACTTGTATTATTGGTCCTGGTGAGACCATCGAGATTCCCAAACAGTCTAACAGGACAACGGCGGAGGCTGAACTAGGTGTCATACTTAAAAAACGCTGTTATGGAATTGGTGAACAAGAAGTCCATAATTACATTGCTGGGTATACTTCCATTATAGATATGACAGCAGAAGATATTCTGAAAGAAAACCCTCGTTACCTTACCCGTTCCAAAAGTTTTAATACTTTCTTCAGTTTTGGACCTCATTTTGTTACCTCGGATGAGGTAGATGATTTACTGAACCTGAAAGTAGCAACTGTTATCAATGGAAAGATTCATCGAGAGAACATAATTTCCAATATGACGTTTAGACCAGAGACCTTAGTGGCTTTCCATTCTCAAGTAATGACGTTATTGCCGGGCGATATTATATCTACTGGAACTCCTGGGGCAGTAGTTATTAGTGATGGAGATGTTGTAGAGTGTCATATTCAGGGATTCCCAGCTCTTGTGAATCCAGTTAAAGATTTAAAGGTTTAAACCTTTAAGCCTTTAAGCCTTTAAGCCTGTAGAGATTGCATTCGCTAATCTTAGTTAATATAATTATGCGATAAAGCTATACAAGCAAGCGTACATGCCTGCTTGTATTTATTTGTAAAATATCTAATTTCTGAAAGAAGGAAACATCGTTGAAGAAGCTAACAGTTGAAACCTGGAGAAGGGGTATTTCCAAAGGTTTGGAAACCACATGGACTTTGGGTAAAATAATATTTCCAGTAACCTTTATAGTAAGTATTCTGAAGTATACTCCAGTCATACCCTTCTTAAGTGATGCCTTACAGCCAATAATGGGAATCTTTGGACTTTCGGGAGAAGCTGCAATCGTTTTGGTTTTGGGAAATATCCTTAACCTTTATGCCGGTATTGGAGCAATGCTTACTATGGATTTGCCTGTAAAGGAAGTGTATATTCTATCTATTATGCTTAGCCTTTCACATAGTATTATTGTAGAAACGGCCATTACCACCAGAATAGGTGTTAACCCCTGGATAGTTAGTTCAATGCGTTTAGGGATGGCATTTTTCTTTGCTTTCGTGATTAACCTATTCTGGAAGGGGGGGCAAGAAAAAGCACAGTATCTTTTGAGTCCACCTGATACTGAAGTTTTGAATTCTTGGCCGGAAATTATACTGAATGCTGGACAAACTGCTGCCATGGGTATAATCCAGATTATTATTATAGTAATACCAATAATGCTCCTCATACAAATACTAAAGGATATTGACATCCTTCCTCTATTAGCCAAACTTATGAGTCCATTAACTCGTCTCATAGGGGTAAGTGAGAAAACTGGGGTGACTCTGTTAGCAGGTCTATTATTTGGTATAGCTTACGGAGCGGGGGTAATTATCCAGACAGCCAAAGAAGAGAATCTTTCCAAGAAGGATATTTATCTCGTTAGTATCTTCCTTGTAAGTTGCCATGCAATTATAGAGGATACCCTAATATTTGCTCCCTTAGGAATAAACGTCGTTTACTTACTGCTTGTAAGGGTTGCCTTAGCACTCGTCTTGACCATTGTAACAGCTAGTTTCTGGCGAAAGGTCGAAAACCGAACCGCGACTATGTCTAAATAGGCGTTTTTATTTCAAAGACAATACTGGCTTTGGTACTGGGATGTTCATCTTCCAGATATTCATTGAGTTTTTTCTGTAGATTTGCTAATGCTTCTTCAATAGTAATACTTTTAACTGAAATTTTGTATTCATCACATTCAGCCACAAACCAATCGTTCTCTTTGCGGATAGTGACAGTTACTTTTACTTCCATGGTATTAACACCTCTGTTTACTTATAACTCCTTAAATTAATATATGATTACATCTGATTTTGGAAACGATAAAACAATTTCTAAATAATGTTAATTAATATAATGTAGTCGTATATTTGTGCATTACGCTGTATCAGCTGCGTTGTCGCTTCTCTGCTCTAAGGTTCGCTAAGTAATGCACAAATATACTGAAATCTTTATACTAAAGATCAGCTCATAAAAAGAATTGCGGGTCGCTAAGGACCCGCAATTGGCGTATAGTTGGTTATGCAGGAAAGGGAAAATTAGGTCGTGTGGAACTTAAGATTCCCAACTCCCATTTTTACTGTCAGGATATACTTATTGGTTTTGTCTTCAAAGTCTGGTGATTCGAAGTAATCATCCTTCTTTACCAAGCCTAGACTTTCAATGTTATTACTAGATAAGGCGCTTTCTAATTTAATTTTTAAGCCAGCATCCTTAGGTAAATATATTTCCAGGTTAGAAGCACCAGCGTTAATCCTGACTTCTCCTAGGTTGCTTTTGTCTCCCAAACTAAGCTTAAGATCTGCTGCACCCACATCTAGATCCAGTTCACTTACTATCAAGTCTGTTAGATTAAGGTCAGCTTTGGCAGCTCCTAATTTTAGATCCATTTCCCAAGAGACATCCTCGTGTAATTCTAAGAAACAATACATGTGGTCAAATTTTGTCTTAAAATCATATTCCTGTTTACTAATATCGACTACCACTTGGCGGTCATTATCTTCTAACCTATGGTCATAACGGATATCAGGGATATTACTTTTAAATTTAACCAGATTTTCATTAGTAGAAGATAAGCGTATTTCTCCTGCTCCAAAGTCGAGGTTTAACTTGCCTTGCTCAGTCGCATCTTTTTTTGTTAGATTGTAATTATGGTTTTCTGTATAGCTTTTGGGAATCTGATAGCGATACTCCGTGTTGAGACCATTGCTTATACCAAATATTCCATAGAGTAGCACAGCCGAGAAGATTAGAAGCCAGACGAGGGATCTCAAAATTGTATTTTCTTTAAGAAGAATACTTAGGCCAATTCCGATAAGTATAAGAGGCCATAAAGAGCGTAAAGCAAGGAAAAAAGAACCTATGGAGAAGCTAAACACATTCAGATTACTAAGTAGCCAGAGTATTCCAATAAGAATAATGATGACTCCCAATGTTATATTCTTTTTCATATGTTATCTCCTAGCGTTATATAGTACGAATATACCGATACCAATTATAGCCAAGGGTACGATTACGGCCATATCGAACCATCTGAAGAATATATCAAATAGAAAAATACTACCGATTATTATTAGAACTATGCCAATTATTTTTTTGTTTTTTTCGTTAGTTTCCGGAGTTTGATGTTCATTTTCATAAGAATTAGTGGAAGCTATCGATCTAGAACTCTTCTCAGGCATAACAATCCAGCAGATAATATAAGCTATCAGCCCTATACCACCTGGAAAAGCTAATAATAGCCACGCGATCCTAATTATAGTGGGATCGACTTCAAAGTATTCCGCAACACCTCCACATACCCCAGCTATGACTTTATTATTTCTTGAACGATATAATTGTTTGCTCATATACACCCTCCTTCGAAGAACATCGCACATTATATACTCAATATATGATTTAGGTTAATAAAAGCATATCGTACGTTGAAAAATTTTGCATCCAATTCCAAATACTATTATAAGAGTTATTAGCGTGATAGTAAAATTAAGAATTCATTAAATATTTGATCAGCAGAAAAAGACATAAAAATTCTGTCATTCCAGTGTGAACATCAGAATGACAGGATACTTTGAAGATATATTGTTATCTCAATATTTGTCCTAAGAAAGCTTTCGTCCGAGGGTGAGTAGGGTTGCCAAAGACTTCTTTCGGGCTCCCTTGTTCGATTATTTCTCCTAGATCCATGAAGATTACTCTATCGGCCACTTCGCGGGCAAAAGCCATTTCATGGGTTACTACTAACATGGTCATACGCTCCTCAGCCAAAGCCTTCATCACCCGAAGTACTTCTCCTGTAAGCTCAGGGTCGAGTGCCGAAGTAGGCTCATCGAAAAGCATGATAGCGGGATTCATAGCCAAAGCTCTAGCAATAGCAACCCTTTGCTTTTGTCCACCTGAAAGCTCACAAGGAAAACTATTCCTCTTATCAGAAAGGCCAACTTTGGCTAGGAGTTTGTCTGCTGTACTTTCCGCCTCTTTCCTAATAGCGTTATTGACTGTAAGGGGAGCCTCAATGATATTTTCGAGAACACTTTTATGGGGAAATAGGTTAAAGTTTTGGAAAACCATACCCATCTTTTTCCGCAGTACCCGGATATCTTTATCAGAAGAGTAGATGCTGTTTCCTTCAGTATCCCGATATACCATCGGTTTGCCTTCAATTTCGATGCTTCCTTTATCTATGTTCACTAATTTAATAATACACCGGAGAAGAGTACTTTTACCTGATCCAGAGGGTCCTATAATCGCAATGACTTCGCCCTCAGCAACATCTATGGTTATATTTTTTAGTACTTCTAAATCACCAAATTTTTTACTAACGTTATTTATACTGAGAATGTTCATATTAGACTCCTTGAGTTAATCATAATAATAAGAATACTTTTGTTCTAATCTATTGAAGATAAGGGTGAGTATCAAAGTATTAATCAAATAAAATATCCCAGCTATGACGAAGGCCGTGATATTAAAATCTCTAGTGACAATTATTTGAGCTGTTCTTAAGGTATCCAGTAGACCAATACCGAAAACAAGAGCAGTGTCTTTAACCAGAGTGATAACCTCATTGCTTACTGGAGGAAGCACCCTTTTGGCCATCTGAGGAATAATAATTCTTTTCATAGTCTGAGTATAAGTTAGACCCAGAACATCAGCGCTCTCATATTGTCCCCTATCGATGGACTGAATCCCTGACCTAAATATTTCGGCGAAGTAAGCGGCATAGTTAAGCGAAAAGGCAACGATTGCTGCTGTCATGCTATCGAAGGTTATACCAAAAGCAGGTAAACCAAAATAGATAAAGAATACTTGAAGCAGTAAAGGTGTGCCTCGTAGAAGCCATATATATGTTCCTGCAACATATTGTAACAGGCGTGATTTCGAAATTCGAGCTAGAGCTATTAGAAGCCCCAAAGGAAGGGAAAGTAACAGAGTTGTAAATAAGAGAGAGTAGGTTACTTTAAACCCTTTGGTAATCGCTATGGCGGTATTGATAATATAATCGTAATCCATTGTATTCTCCTGATGTTAAGATATAAGCATTGTAGAGATACCAGTTTATTAGGAAGAAGTTTAGGCTATTGTTATCAACAGCCTAAACTTCTGTGTGATTTGTAATCGTTTATTTAAGGACGATGTCTTCCCCGAACCATTTCTCGGAAATTTCTTTGGCAGAACCATCGGCGATCATGGTATCGATAGCTTTCTGGAGCTCAGCTCTGAAAGCATCATCACTCTTACGTATTCCTATACCGAATTCCTCGTCACCGAAGTTGTCTTCAATAACTTCGTACATATCAGGTTTTTTGGCTATATAGTATCTTCCGACGATTTCATCTACGACTACTGCAGATACTCTTCCTGCAGCCAGGTCTAGTAAAGCTTCGGTATTGTTTGGAAATTCAACCATTCCCTCTAAAGAATTAAAGGTTGCCTCATCACTTTTCACAGCATCTACAGCACTACTACCTGCCTGAAGAGCGATTTTCTTGCCAGCTAAATCGGCTTTGTTACTTATATCGGAATCCTTCTGAACAACAATGATTTGTCTGTTAGCTAAGTAAGGCTTAGTAAAGTTAATTGCCTCTTGTCTTTCAGCGGTAATAGTCATACCGTTCCAGACTAAATCAATGTTATTGTTATTAAGCTCCATTATAATTCCTGCCCATACTACAGGTTGGAATTTAGCTTCGATACCCATTACTTCAGCAGCTCTTTTAGCCATATCGATATCAAAACCTACGATTTCACCTTTTTCATCTCTGAATCCCATTGGTGGGAAAGAATCATCCAGTCCTACGGTCATATAACCTTTAGCTTGGATATCTTCCCATGATGTGTCCCCCGCTGCTGGTTCACTTGGCTTTTGAGATGTACATCCTGTGAAAGCCAGAGCAAGTGCTAGGATGATTGTTAGTAAAACAACGAAACTCTTTTTCATTTCCTCTTTTCCCCTTTCATTATCCGTGTCAAATGGCTTTTGGACAGCCATTGCCAAATAATTATACTTTGATTGAGTAAATTAGTAAACTAGTGTAGTGCATAATTTATTAAGCACTGAAGAAATAGGGGTAGGTCTCAAAAATATTATCGAGATTACCCCTATTTTTGCTAATGTATGATCAAGCTTAAGCTCCCATTGGAAGATCCATTGCATTCTTAGCTTCATCTGGCACAGTAAAATCCTGAGCCTTGTTATGGTTAAGAATGCTATATTCCATAGACATTTCCATGTTGTTGAATACTTCTTTTAACTCCTCAGGGGTGTCCTGGTCCTCCGCCATCGCACTACCGAGGTTTCTCATGTTTTCTGTAAGATCCATAGAACATTTTACAGTTTCTAAGGTATCTTTATCAATCCATACCGTGTATTTCATATCTCCTATTTTAGAGAGCAAATCACTGCCTATCATTTCGCTGTTAAGTCCTAAGCTTTCATCTGTCATATCTCCCAAGACTTGGTCAAATATTTCACTGGATGCTAAGAGATCAATTCTATAGGTATCTCTTTCGCCAATCTTTTCTTCACCAACGATTTCAGCTTGGATAAGATTATCCATAAATAGTTCCATATTTTCTCGAGGGTCCATCTGCATCATCTGAGACATGGCAGGATCGTCTATAACAGTTTTGTACCATTGCCCATCAAGTTGTTGATAGATAGTAATTACTTGGCCTTCTTCAACCATGTATTGAGTTATTTGCATATTCTGATCCATTCCGGGGATTGTTGTATCCATAACCATTTTCATCTTCATAGGATTTTGGAAAACGGTCGCTTGACCATCCATAGAGATATCTATAGTTTCAGAAGCCATAGACATCTTCATATTCATGCTTAAATCCATATCATAGCTATCAATTCCATACCATTTGTCGAAAGACTCCTCTGCGATCTGCTGAGCTGTCTTATCCTCTACCAGTTCATTGGAACCAGAACTAGAACACCCCGTAATAATGATAAATAAAGAAAGTACAAGTATAACCATGAGGCTTCTTTTCATAAAGGCACGCTCCTTTTTAGTTTTGTGAATTTTTTTATCTTAAGCCTAAAAATGTATTTTCACTGTGTAATTATAACATTTAACAAAAGCCACGAACACAGAAAATGTTGCCAGCTAAAGAAATGAATAATTTTTCCTAGTTATGGAAAAATAATTTAGCTGAAACGTTTAGAGGAGGTATAGCATTCTGTGGTTGAAAAGATGATAATAGAGAAAGAACAATATAATTTGGGGATCGATGTCGGTTCGACAACTGTGAAGATAGCAGTCATAGACAATAATGATAAGCTTGTGTTCTCTAGGTATAAAAGACACTATTCAGATATATGGAAAACACTCCAAGAGCTTATCCAGGAAGTACACCAAGAATTATCTAATCCTAGAATAAAGATAGCAGTTACAGGCTCAGGTGGGATGTCAATATCAGAACATCTCAATATTCCATTCGTTCATGAGGTAATCGCGGGAAGTAAGGCTATCGATAGATATATACCCGGTACAGATGTGGTGATTGAACTAGGTGGAGAAGATGCCAAAATCACCTTTTATAATAATGGTGTAGATCAGAGAATGAACGGAATTTGTGCTGGTGGAACAGGGGCCTTCATAGATCAGATGGCTATTCTGCTAAAAACTGATGCTGCTGGACTGAATACGTTAGCCCAAGGTCATCGCGTAATTTATCCGATAGCTGCCAGATGTGGAGTATTTGCAAAAACTGATATTCAGCCTCTTCTTAATGAGGGTGCGCGCAAAGAAGATATTGCAGCATCTATTTTTCAAGCTGTAGTCAACCAGACAATTGCAGGCTTAGCCTGTGGCCGTAGAATCCGAGGAAAAGTAGTCCTTCTGGGAGGGCCTGTCTATTTTTTACCTCAGCTGAGGCTTAGATTCAAAGAAACTTTAAATCTAAGTGATGAAAGTATAATAGTCCCGGAGAATTCTCAAATTTATGTAGCCGTGGGTGCAGCCCTAGCTTCTAAAGAAGAAGCGAAAATTACTTTAGAAGACTTTAAAAGCAGGTTTAACTTGGATAGGAAAAGTTTCCTATATGAAACTGCCAAGTTAGAGCCCCTCTTTAAAGATAATACTGAATTTGAAAGCTTTATTAAGCGTCATTCTCAACATCAGGTAAGAAGAAAAGAACTAATAGATGTTCAAGGGAAAGTATTCTTAGGAATGGATGTAGGCTCAACCACCACCAAAGCAGCCCTTATTGATGATCAGGGAAACTTGCTTTACTCCGACTACGGAAATAATGAGGGTAATCCACTAGAGTCGGCTGTAAATATGTTAGGAAGAATATACAAGAATCTTCCTCCAAGCGCAGAAATCTCTTACTGTGCAGTTACTGGATATGGAGAAAATCTTATCAAAAATGCTCTTTGCTTTGATATAGGAGAGGTAGAGACTATTGCTCATTATACTGCAGCTGAGTATTTCCTGCCGGGAGTTAATTTTATCCTGGATATTGGTGGCCAAGATATGAAGTCTCTAAAAGTGCGAGATGGCCTTATTGAGAACATCATGCTTAATGAAGCCTGTTCTTCAGGATGTGGCTCTTTTATTGAAACCTTTGCTAAATCATTGGAAATGAATATCCAAGATTTTGCCAGCCAAGGAATACAGGCAAAGTCCCCAGCAGATCTAGGTTCAAGGTGTACCGTATTCATGAATTCGAGGGTAAAACAAGCACAGAAAGAGGGGGTATCTATCGGAGATATCTCTGCGGGGTTATCATATTCAGTTATCAAAAATGCCCTTTATAAAGTGATTAAGATAAAAGGGCCGGAAGACTTAGGTGAGAAGATTATTGTTCAGGGAGGAACATTTATTAATGATTCCATAGTACGAAGTTTGGAACTAATAACTGGAAGAGAAATAGTACGTCCGGATATAGCGGGAATAATGGGTGCTTTTGGAGCTGCTTTGTTGGCCAGTAGAGCTTGGAAAGAAGGAGTACCCACCTCATTAATAGGGGCAGAGAAGGTACAAAGCTTTAAAGTTGAATCACGCATTATTCGGTGCAATAAATGTACCAACAATTGCCTGATGACAGTAAACAGCTTTGCCGATGGGCGCAAACTTATAACAGGTAACCGTTGTGAGAGAGGTGCAGGCTTGGAAAAGTCTGAAGAGATCCCTAACCTATATGAATACAAAACAAAAAGACTATTTTCCTATACACCTCTGGAAAAGGAGAAGGCAAATAGGGGAACGATAGGAATACCCCGTGTTCTAAATATGTATGAGAACTATCCTTTTTGGTTTACTTTCTTTACCCAATTAGGGTTTAGGGTGGAAATCTCTCCAGAATCTAATAAAAGAATTTATGAAATGGGGATGGAGTCCATTTCCTCCGATACTGCTTGTTATCCAGCTAAAATTGTTCATGGACATATTGCTTCTTTGGTTAACCAAGGTGTCAAGCTCATCTTTTACCCTTGTATACCAAAAGAACGTCAAGAAATGGAGGAAGCTGATAACTGCTTTAACTGTCCGATTGTAATTGGCTATGCTGAAGTAATCAGAGCGAATATGGATATTCTTAAAGAAAATGATGTCAGATTTCTTAATCCTTTCTTGCCTTATGAAAACAAAAAAAGGCTGGCCAGAAGGCTGTATGAGGAATTGAAGGAATTTGGCGTTAGTCTGGCAGAAACTGACAAAGCACTAGAGTATGCCTGGGAGGAAGACCTTAGCATTAAACAAGATATCAGAATAAAAGGTGAAGAAATACTTGTTTGGCTCCAGGAAACCGGAAAACGAGGGATTATTCTATCGGGAAGACCTTATCATCTTGATCAGGAAGTAAATCATGGTATTCCCAATATCATCACATCTTTGGGTATGGCAGTCCTAACAGAGGATTCCGTAGCTCATCTTGGCAAGGTCTCCAGACCCTTAAGAGTTCTAGATCAGTGGATGTATCACTCCCGCTTGTATGAAGCAACTGACGTCGTATCCCGTCAGGATAATCTGGAATTAGTCCAGTTAGTATCCTTCGGTTGTGGTCCTGATTCTATTGCTGCGGAACAGGCTCAGGAAATTCTTAGTAGAACAGGTAAGATATATACCATGATCAAGATAGATGAGGTCAGTAATCTAGGAGCAGTAAAAATAAGGCTTAGATCTCTTAAAGCAGCTATGGAAGCTAGAGAAGACAGCCACTATAAGAATAATACTTCAGTATATACTACTCAACAGAGGCCAGTCTTTACTAAGGCAATGCGAAAAAGTCATACTATCCTTGCCCCCCAGATGGCGCCTATTCATTTTGAATTCACACAAGAGGTTGCCCGCTCCGAAGGGTATAACTTTGTAGTTCTGGCAGAGGTTGAAAATAAAGATATCGAAGAGGGATTGAAATATGTCAACAACGATTCTTGTTACCCTTCCATAATCATCATCGGTCAAGTCCTCAGGGCTTTGAAGTCAGGTCAATATGATCTAGGTAATACCTCAATAATCATGAGTCAGACCGGCGGACCATGTCGTGCCAGCAACTATTTGAGCCTTCTTAAGAAAGCACTTCAGTCTAACGGATTTGGACACATACCGATTATATCGTTGAATGTATCAGGCTTGGAGGGAAATCCCGGCTTCAAGATTACTATGTCCATGTTCAAAAAAGCTGTTATGGGTATGATATATGGAGATGTTTTAATGAATGTTGTTCATAGGACTAGGCCATATGAACTGATTCCTGGTGCAACTAACAAACTTCTAAAGAAATGGATGGAGAAATGTAAAACAAATGTCCGTACTGGTGAACGTAAGATATTCAGAGAGAACCTCAAAGGTATAGTCCATGATTTTGAAAATATTGAAATCAAAGATGTAAGAAAACCGCGGGTAGGTCTGGTAGGTGAAATCTTGGTAAAATTTCATCCTGCGGCCAATAACCATATGGTTGAATTTATTGAAAAATCAGGAGCAGAAATGGTGGTTCCCGGACTTACAGAGTTCTTTCTCTACTGTGCTTGCAGTCGTGACTATGAGCAGCAATATCTTGCGGGAAGCAAATTGAAAAAAATGCTAGGAAATTTTTTTATCAAATATGTAGAAAGCTATAGAGAAGATATGCGAACGGCGCTCGGAAAAAGCAGTAGGTTTATTGTCCCTCCGACCATTGCGGAGATGGCAGAAAGTATTAATTCAATACTTTCATTAGGTAATCAGACAGGAGAAGGTTGGTTGCTTACAGCCGAAATGGTAGCTTTAATCGAAGAAGGTGCGCCTAACATTATTTGCATGCAACCCTTCGCTTGTTTGCCTAATCATATAACCGGCAAAGGAATGATAAAAACAGTAAAAGAATTATACCCCCAGACGAATATTGTTGCGATTGACTATGACCCTGGTGCCAGCGAAGTTAACCAAATTAATAGAATCAAGCTCATGCTCGAAAAAGCCCGCTAAGACTAGAGGACGGTTCTTCTTCCATACCTGATAATCAAACATAATCAACCAACTCTTTGATAGCAAAAATCTACCTAAATTACTAGCTTTACAGGACAATGATCAGATCCCATTACAGAAGAGTGAATATCTGCGGAAACAAGGTTTTGCTTTAACCTATTAGAAACACAAAAATAGTCGATTCTCCAACCAGCGTTCCTGGCTCGAGCATTAAAACGATAGGACCAATACGTATAGGCTTCGGACCGGTCTGGATAGAAGTAACGATAAGAATCAATAAAACCTGATTCCAATAACAAAGAAAACTTAGATCGTTCTTCATTTGTAAATCCGGCATTCCGACGGTTACTTTTAGGGTTTTTCAAATCTATTTCTTGGTGTGCCACATTCAAATCACCGCAAAAAATAACAGGCTTTCTTTCATCTAATCTCTTAACATAGTTGCAGAAATCATCTTCCCAGGACATTCGGTAGTCCAGCCTTGCCAGTTCGGTTTGAGAGTTTGGAGCATAGACGTTGACCAAGAAGAAATCGTTGAATTCAAGGGTGATAACTCGGCCTTCTCTATCATGGTGAGGGATACCTAGCCCATAAGTGTACTTTAGTGGTTTTTGCTTGGTGAATATAGCGGTTCCGGAATAGCCTTTTTTGTTAGCATAATTAAAAAACTGTTCGTATCCATCTAAAGATAATTCTAACTGATCAGCTGAGAGTTTGCTCTCCTGGATGCAAAAAATATCAGCATCTACGCTCTTAAAATAGTCCATAAAGCCTTTATTAAGGCAAGCCCGGAGACCATTGACATTCCATGATATTAATTTCACTAATAGATTCCCCTTTTATAGAGATTTTGATATGTCAATTGTAGTATATCATGGATTGCGACATACCTTTTTATTCTTTAGAATTGATAGTAATAGAAGAGAAGATAAAATAAAAGGAAAGATTCAATCCTTTTATCTTCTCTTTTAGGTGTGCAATCTTAATAATCGCTGTTCACTTCAACTTAAATGCGCATTTAGCACAGTAAACGGCATTAGATCTAACCTTCGTTCCACAGGTAGGACAGAAATTGATTTCGGCATCAATGTTTTTCTCCGATCTACCTGAGGTATGGTAATATCCTGGGGGGCTATCTTCTTTCCTTGGTTTGTAATGAGGTAATGATGTAACTATTTCAATATCATTATGGTAGGGAGAGTCATCATAGGAAGGAATATTATTAATAGAAGGAGAGTTATCGTTAGAAGAAGTATTATTGACGAGACTGTAATTATCATTAGAAGGCTCATTATCAAGTACCTCTGGGGGTTCAGGAGCTATAGTTTGCTCACGTATTAAAGTCAGTGTCCAAACTACCGGAATTAAAGAGAAAAATGGTGTTGCAATAAACGAAACCAGACCACCTACAGTGGATGATACATCCTGTATTAATACAATAAATATATTTATAACAAACATAGTCAGAACAGCCGCCCAAAGAGTCCCCATGTTCTTCCAAAAGAACCTCCAGCTGTAGGCAAAAGCCTTGCCGAAAGAGAGATCCCTGTAAGCCAAGATGTAATAACCACCAGATAGTATCCAAGGAATCATAAAAATAGAAACTAGGAGCATACATATCGGAAAGATTATCGCAAAAGCATAAGAAACAGTATCATTAAAAACACCCAGGAAAGCAAAAATGAGGATACCTACACTTATAGCAGCAAGAAACAATAGAAGCACGATGGAGTTCCAACCTATCATCTTTTTGGCATCAGTAAGTTTAAAGTCCCGGAAATATGCTTGGCTTGTAAAGCCTTTAACGGTAAGGTGATATATCCCGGTGTAAAGCAGTGAAGTCATTATCAATCCAATCACAGCTAAAAAGGCAAAGAATACAGCAAAAAGAGGAAGGTGCTTGCCGAAGTCATCTTCTAAAAAGAAGTCATCATATTCAAGATAATCAATATATTGCATAAAATTTTCAACTGGTGGCAAAAGAGAGAATATAATCATTATAATTCCGAACAATACCAAATAAATAAGATAAAAAATATAAAGAGGCAGAGAAATATTTTTAAAAATATTGAAAGTGGATTTTAGTCGTTCACTCCAGGTCATGTGGGTATATCCTCCTTGTAGTTCTAATTAAAACAAAAGCTTTACTTGTCATAATTGGTATGATTATCTTTGCTTATCGTTGAATATTATTATAAACTTTTAAGTACTGGAAAGTGAATAGTTTTTTACAAGAAGTTTTATTGAATAATTATGCATTAGACAGTATAATAATACATAAACAATTATTACTTTTACAGAGCAAACTAATATTAGGCCTTAGGGAAGGAGAAAAACAATGGTCCAACTAGATAAAGAAAAGTTTAAAGGGAGAGATTTTATTTCTCTGAATGATTTTACAGCCGAAGAGATAACTCATATGATTGATGTAGCTCTTACTCTGAAGGCTGAGAAGAAAGCAGGTATTTCTCATCCACTACTACCAGGAAAGACTCTAGCAATGATCTTCACCAAATCATCCACTAGAACAAGAGTATCTTTTGAGGTGGGAATCTATCAACTTGGTGGTTCGGGGCTGTTTTTAAGTAGTAGAGACATCCAAATTGGTCGTGGAGAACCGATTCAGGATACATCAAGGGTATTATCTAGGATGGTTGATGGCATAATGATTAGAACATTTAGTCACCAAGAAGTTATGGATCTTGCCCAATACTCATCTATCCCAGTTATTAATGGTTTAAGCGACTACCTTCATCCCACTCAGGTCCTAGCAGATTTAATGACTATTCAAGAATGTAAGGGTAAGGTAAAAGGTCTTAAACTCACTTATATTGGAGATGGCAATAATGTTGCTAACTCTTTGCTCATAGGCGGAAGTAAGATGGGTATGCAGGTTATTATTGCTTCCCCCAAGGGCTACCAACCTAGTCAGGAGATAATGGAAATAGCTAAACAGAATGCTCTTATTAGCGGAGGAAGTGCCGAGGTAATGGAAGACCCTATGACAGCTGCCCGGGATGCTGATATAATTTATACAGATGTTTGGGCCAGTATGGGTCAAGAAGAGGAAAGCGAAATCAGAAGAAAGGCTTTTGCTGGTTATCAGATAAATGGAGATATGTTAAAACTTGCTCATCCTGACGCTATAGTCATGCATTGTCTGCCTGCCCACCGAGGAGAGGAAATTACTGATGAAGTTATGGAAGGACCTCAATCCGTAGTCTTCGAGGAAGCAGAGAATCGGCTACACGCGCATAAAGCGATTATGGCACTGGTAATGTGAGGTGAGAGCTGTATCGTAGCAAGCACTTTTCGGCAATAGCGACTTCCTGTCGACTAACTGCCGCGCTCCGCATCCTTGCGCCGCTTGTCGCATGCTACCATACAGCTTACATAATCCTATCATTTGGAAAAACTATATTTTTTAAGTAAGGAGAATAACACATGGAAAAAGTAGTATTGGCGTATTCAGGTGGACTGGATACTTCTATCATTATTCCCTGGTTGAAGGAGAATTACGGTTACGAGGTTATCGCTATGGCGGCTGACCTAGGCCAAGGGGAAGAATTGGAACCTCTGAACGAGAAAGCAATCAAGACCGGCGCATCTAAGATATATATAGAGGATTTAAGAGAAGAATTCATCACTGATTTCATCTACCCTACTCTTCAAGCAGGAGCAGTCTATGAAGGAAAGTATCTACTAGGTACTTCGTTTGCGCGTCCTCTGATAGCCAAAAGATTGGTCGAGATCGCAGCAAAGGAAGGTGCGGTTGCAATAGCTCACGGAGCTACAGGCAAAGGGAACGATCAAGTGCGCTTTGAATTAACGGTTAAAGCGCTAAACCCTGATTTGAAAATCATCGCTCCTTGGCGAGAATGGGATATCAAATCTCGTGATGATGCAATTGATTACGCTAATGAACGGGGTATACCTGTCCCTGTGACGAAAGACAGACCTTATAGTATGGACCGCAACCTCTGGCATCTGAGCCATGAGGGTGGTGACCTAGAGGATCCTTGGAATGAGCCTAAGGA
>JAGXFZ010000052.1 GCA_024637055.1 Gracilibacter sp.
ACTAACGGCTATCCAGGAGGTTTTAGCAAAGCTGGATTTTGTGTTAGCTAAAGGTCACTTAAGTGAAGATATGCAGGCTGGATCACCATTAGTTCTAAATACTCAGGAAATAAAACTAATCAGGGCTAGACACCCTCTATTGACAGGTGACGTTGTCCCATTAACAGTAGAATTAGGCAAAGCTCAGAAGTTCCTTGTTATCACAGGTCCGAACACAGGAGGTAAGACTGTTACCTTAAAAACAATCGGACTTATGTCACTCATGATGCAATCTGGTCTTCATATACCCGCCGAAAGCGAATCACGCTTAGGGATATTTACTGGTGTTTATGTGGATATAGGGGATGAACAAAGTGTTGAACAGTCTCTAAGTACATTTTCCGGACATATGACCAACATCGTTGACATAATAAAGAAGGCAGGGGAGAAATCACTTGTACTATTCGATGAATTAGGAGCTGGAACGGATCCAGCGGAGGGTGCCGCTCTTGCTATGGCTATCCTTACAGAACTTCTGACAAAAGGAAGTATTGGAGTAGCTACAACCCATTATGGGACTCTAAAAACATTTGCTTATAATACTCAGGGGATTGAAAATGCTTCAGTAGAATTTAACCCTGATACATTGCAGCCCACTTATAGACTTCTTACTGGAATACCTGGACGTAGTAATGCACTCTCCATTGCTGAAAGACTTGGTTTGAGTACCAGTGTTCTGGAAAAAGCTCGTTCTTTCATCTCCGATCGAGAGTTGGAGGTTACTGACCTTCTAGAGAACATAGAAGATACACAAAGGCAAATTGAATTTCAGAAGACTAAAGTGGAAGACGAGAAAAAAGCCGTCGAGCATAAGACGGCGGAATTAGAGATAAAATCTAGTCTACTACAGGAAAAACATGAAGAAATCCTCCATAAAGCACGGGAAGAGGCTGTGGAGATAGTTCGCAAAGCAAGAAGTGAAGCAGAAAATGTTATCAAGGAGATCAAGGATGCCCAAAAGAAAGAACGCAAAGAACAGGAAGCTGCAATAGAGAAGTCTCGCCAAGGGATAAAAAGGCTTTCAGATAGTCTATATCACAGTGACTTTAGTTCAAAAGAAAAGGGCCCTAAACCTCAACAGATAGAACCCGGGGTGATGGTATATATGCCAAACTTAAGGCAGAAAGGCCAAGTTTTAGCAAGACCGTCTAATAATGAAGTGCTGATTCAAGCAGGGACACTAAAGCTAACAGTTCCTATTTCAGAAATCAGAGTTATAGATGAGACTCGGAAAGCAGATCATTTCCAAAAAACCATCAAAGGAAGCTTTGGCTTAAATAAATCGGCAACTCTACGCAGCGAGATTGACCTAAGAGGCAAACTAGTGGAGGAAGGTCTGGAAGAACTTGATAAATACTTAGATGATGCAGTTTTGACTGGAATCAACCAGGTCAGTATAATCCACGGTAAGGGAACCGGAGCTTTAAGAACTGGAGTTCATCAGTTCTTAAAAAAGCAACCTCACGTAAAGGATTTTCGTCTGGGAGAATTCGGAGAAGGGGACTCGGGTGTTACCATAGTAATACTAAAATGATTTACTCACAGAAGTTTAACTATATGCCGCCATAAAACAAGCCTCTTATGGTTATAATCCATAAGAGGCTTGTTTACGTATATTTGGTTAATCAGTTCTATAGTTTCGGTTCAATAGTTATCTAGTCGTTGAAGACATTTAAAGTCACAGAATTAGATGGCGGGCCGTAAGCAAAAGTATCTATATCCATTAGGGCAGCCCAGAAGGTATACTCTCCAGGAGTAGCAGGTCCTGAAGGAGTCAATCTATACTCGATACTTGACACTTTACCGTCTTCAGGAATAAAGGTTTCAATGTAGGGAAAACCAGGACGCTTGATATAGAGCAGAGGCAAATACTTTTCAGAGTCATAGCTATCAATAATCTGGATTTGAACTTTGGTATTCCCCTTGCTAAAAGTAAGGTCTCCTAAAGAAACTTGTGGAAGATCTGCATCTCCTTCTGGAGGTGCATTACTATAGCCTATGGGGTTACCGTCCCCCACCTTCCCGTTACCATCAGAATATTCTGTAGGCATCTTGAAAGGTGCTTCATCTGCAGGCCATTGTTCATCTTCAGGTCTATCCGGAAGATTTAGTACTACCCTTGTAGTATAGGGGCTTCCCTCAGGGGCAAGCAAGTCGGGGTTAAGCGGATCAACGTTTACTTCAATCCAGACATCACTCACGCTTGTAGGGACACTGCCTGAAGCACAAATCTCTGCTGAGACGAACTGAGAGGGAGTAAGACTGCTGGGTAAAAGTCCTGATTTCCTATCATATTTTACTGAAGTCATTCCTTGCGGGCGAGGTATACTGGATTGCACTGGTAAATCTTGATGCGCAACTGTCATGACGTTTTTCCAGATTGTTGCGGGTAGATTACCTCCATATACCTGATACATATAATGTTTTTTGTCAGGATCAGAATCATAACCCATCCAGACCACGCCGGTGTATTTAGGGCTATAACCCGCGAACCAGGCATCTGGATTTCCGGTTTTTCGACCATATTTTTCGCGGTCAAGGGAGGTAGTGCCGGTCTTGCCTCCTATATACCAATTTCCTATACGTGCTCTCGTCCCGGTTCCGGAGGTAACTACTGTTCTAAGAAGATCATTCATCACATATGCAGTTGTTTCTTTCATCACTCTTTTGTTAGTGGGGACAGTTTCGAGAAGAGTGTCTCCTTCCGAAGAGACTACTTTGGTCACACTATAAGGATCGGTTTTAATACCGTTATTAGGAAATGTAGAATAAGCAGAAGCCATGTCTAAGGTAGAGAAATGAGCAGTACCTAAGGCTAAGCTTAAGACCTTATCTTCCTCCTCCAAAGGTAGTTCCAAGTTATTTTTACCGAACTGCCAAGCATAATCCACACCTATGGAATCCATCAGCTTAACAGCGTAAACATTTACGGAGTTTCTAACGGCTTCTCTCATGGTGATAAGGCCACTCCAACCTGCTGTTTGGGTATCATAATTTACAGGTGCCCACACTCCACCTCTGCCGTCACTGTACTCAACTGGCATATCGTCGAATACTGTTCCCGGAAAATATCCCCCGCGTTCTAAGGCAGGAGCATATACTAACAAAGGCTTGATAGCTGAACCTGGTTGACGTTTAGATTGGGCGGCACGATTAAGTCCTCTTGCGGTGTATTCCCTACCACCTACCATTGCAGTAATAGCGCCGGTCTCTACTTCAAGCACCGTCATTGCACCTTGGACCGGAATGTCATCAATACTTTTTGGGAAGTTAGCAGGATTAGCGAAAGCTTCTTCAGCGGCAGTCTGTATCTTAGAATCTACAGTAGTATAAATATGCAAACCACCGTTAAAAATCTGTTCCGGACTTAAGCCATGCTTTTCTTCGAGTTCTGAGATTACATAATCCACAAAATAAGGATGCTTCTTGTTACGGGTAGAAATCTCAACCTCAACTTCGGCCTGGTTGGCTTGTACTTGTTCAACAAAAGTGAACGGCTCTTCTTTATATTCATCAAATTCTGCTGGTGAAATAATACCATTGTCTCTCATGACACTAAGTACAAGGTTTCTTCTTTTTTTAGCATTTTCAGGGTTCTGATAAGGGTCATAAGCACTAGGTGCTTGTGGAAGTCCTGCTAAAAGAGCAACCTCAGCAGGATTTAAATCTGGCAAATCTTTCCCGAAATAAGTTTTAGAGGCTGTTCTAATTCCGAAAGAAGATTCACCGAAGAAGATTCTATTCAGATAGAAAGATAATATTTCATCCTTAGTATAAGCACGTTCAATCTGAATAGCCAAAACCAACTCTTGAATCTTACGATCAAGTTTTTTTGCTGTAGGATTTTCGATAAAAGCATTCTTAGCTAGCTGGATAGTTATCGTGCTTCCGCCCTCAACAACCTTACCAGCTTTAAAGTTGTTCCAGGCAGCTTTAAGAATACGAATTGGGTCAGCTCCGTAGTGATCCTCGAAACGTTTATCTTCCACTGCGATAAAGGTTTTTTTCACTAAATCTGGGATATCTTTAAAATCTACGAGAAGTCTATTCTCTGAAGCATGTAATTGGGCTATCGGTTCACCATCTTTGTCATAAACTATTGAAGATTCTTTCTGGTCAGCTAGAATGTGTGGAGCCCATTCAGGCGTCTTGAGAGCAGCATTGATAGTATAAGCACCAACCGCTACTGAAGAGAAAATAAATACACTTAAAAGGGTTATTAAAAACAATTTTAATGTACGTTTTCTATTCTGTTTTTTAAGAGGAGATATTCTTCGATTTTTTTGTTCTGGAGATAGTTTTCCAGAATCCTTATTACTGGCCATTAAATGTGCCTCCTGTTCAAGAGCTAAACATGTTAATTTAGTTTCTAAAGTATTATACCATACTTTAAAGACGTCAAAAATAGTATAAAGCTGGTAAAGGTTGATATAAAAGTTATTAAACTTTATAATATAAATTACGACAAAAGCCATTATATATGGAAGGGATGTTAAGCTTGACCAATTTAGAAAAAGAAATACAGAGACAAATGGAGATATTGAAAACAGGTGTAGCAGAGATAGTACCAGAAATTGAACTAAGAGAAAAGATTAAAAATTCTCTAGAAAACAATAAGCCATTGATTGTAAAATTAGGGCTTGACCCAACGGCACCTGACATACACCTAGGTCACACTGTTCCATTACAAAAAATGAGACAGTTCCAAGATCTTGGTCATCAAGCAGTAATTATTATCGGAGATTTTACGGGCAGGATAGGTGATCCTACAGGAAAATCTGAAACCCGTAAACCTTTAACTGAAGAAGATATATACCGAAATGCAGAGACTTATAAGGAACAGATTTTTAAAATTCTCGATCCTGCTAAAACAAAGATAGAGTTTAATGCTAGCTGGTTATCAAAACTTAACTTTGCAGATGTCATTAAACTAGCAACAAGTTGCACTGTAGCCAGAATGTTGGAAAGAGATGATTTTGCCAAAAGATATGCTGAAGAAAAACCCATCAGTATTCACGAATTTTTCTACCCTCTTATGCAGGGTTATGATTCGGTGGCTTTAAATGCTGATGTTGAATTAGGTGGAACAGATCAGAAGTTTAACCTGCTCATGGGACGCACCTTACAGAAAGACTTTGGTCAATCGCCACAAGTTGCTTTGACAACCCCCATTCTCGAGGGGTTGGATGGAGTCCAAAAAATGAGTAAAAGCCTAGGTAATTATATTGGGGTGTATGAGACACCTAGAGAAATGTTTGGCAAGACCATGTCAATACCAGATGAACTTATGATCCGTTATTACGAGCTGGTCACCAATGTTCCTGTTGATGAGATTCGTCAGTTAGAGCAAGGCCTAGCCAATAATGAACTTCATCCGCGTGACCTGAAAATGCGTCTGGGCTGGGAAATCGTTAATATATATCATAGCAAAGATGAGGCTAATCAAGCTAAAGAAGAATTTATAAGGATGTTTCAGAATAAAGAAGTTCCAGACGATATGCCAGAAATAAGTATTGAGAAACTGGGGATAGCAACGGATGGAAAGATAGATATTGTTTCTCTGATAATCAATGCTTGCTTGGCACCTAGCAGAGGCGAAGCAAGAAGACTTATAGAACAAGGTGGAGTAAAGATTAATGACCAAAAGCTATCTGACGCCCAAGCTGTTGTTTTACTTGAGATAGGGGATATTATAAAAGTAGGAAAAAGGAAATTTGTAAGGGTAATTTAAATTTAATATATGAAAACATGCTGGCATCGTTTTTTATACGATGTCAGTTTTTTGTTGATTCGTAATCCATTTAGTAAGTGAAGATTAAACATAGTTATATAAAGAAAGAGAGTCGGAGTTACACTTCATACTAAAACTAAGTAACACATTCCTGTTTACTACATACAATATGTCTGATCGGCATACTTTAATTCATTATATAATAGCTGTACTTAGGGACATACATTTCTTATAGCAACGTATATTATATAGAAGTAAAAACTTAAAATAAAAAAACATTTCATACGTATAAAAATGATGGTTTAAATTTATACGCGAAATTTTAGGTTTAATGTTGACAGCCTAAAAACAGCGTGATATTATAATAAAGCGTCTCGAGGAGGCAACAACTTGAGGGGCAAGAAAAGGTCAATCAAGGGTCATTGAAAACTGAACAACAAGAATAAGAATTAAGCTAGACTCGTCAAATAATAATGAGTTAAAAACGAGCAGATCAATGCTCCGAAATATTTTTTTGGAGAGTTTGATCCTGGCTCAGGACGAACGCTGGCGGCGTGCCTAACACATGCAAGTCGAACGGAGTTATTACTTAAGTTTACTTAAGTAATGACTTAGTGGCGAACGGGTGAGTAACGCGTGGGTAACCTGCCCTTAAGATTGGGACAACAGCTGGAAACGGCTGCTAATACCGAATGTATTTACCGGAAGGCATCTTCTGGTAAGGAAAGCTGGCCTCTGAACATGCTAGCGCTTAGGGATGGACCCGCGTCTGATTAGCTAGTTGGTAAGGTAATGGCTTACCAAGGCGACGATCAGTAGCCGGCCTGAGAGGGTAATCGGCCACACTGGGACTGAGACACGGCCCAGACTCCTACGGGAGGCAGCAGTGGGGAATCTTCCGCAATGGACGAAAGTCTGACGGAGCAACGCCGCGTGTATGAAGAAGGCCTTCGGGTTGTAAAATACTGTTGTTAGGGAAGAACGGCATCTGTGTAAATAATGCAGGTGATTGACGGTACCTAACGAGGAAGCCCCGGCTAACTACGTGCCAGCAGCCGCGGTAATACGTAGGGGGCGAGCGTTGTCCGGAATTATTGGGCGTAAAGGGCGCGTAGGCGGCCATTTAAGTCTGATGTGAAAGTGCGGGGCTTAACCCCGTAAAGCATTGGAAACTGGATGGCTTGAGGACAGGAGAGGAAAGTGGAATTCCACGTGTAGCGGTGAAATGCGTAGATATGTGGAGGAACACCAGTGGCGAAGGCGACTTTCTGGACTGTAACTGACGCTGAGGCGCGAAAGCGTGGGGATCAAACAGGATTAGATACCCTGGTAGTCCACGCCGTAAACGATGAATGCTAGGTGTAGAGGGTATCGACCCCTTCTGTGCCGCAGTTAACACAATAAGCATTCCGCCTGGGGAGTACGGCCGCAAGGTTGAAACTCAAAGGAATTGACGGGGGCCCGCACAAGCGGTGGAGCATGTGGTTTAATTCGACGCAACGCGAAGAACCTTACCAAGGCTTGACATCTACAGAATCCTTAAGAGATTAGGGAGTGCCCTTCGGGGAACTGTAAGACAGGTGGTGCATGGTTGTCGTCAGCTCGTGTCGTGAGATG
>JAGXFZ010000002.1 GCA_024637055.1 Gracilibacter sp.
GGGAAGTATTGCTTTTTGGGAAAATGAAAATATTTTATTAGTGCAGGAAGGTACCTTTTCGGAATATCCAGCGAAACTTGAAATAATAAATCAGGATAATGAGGTTGTGGCTGCCAAAAACTATAACAACGAAGAAGGTATTACCATCCTAGACATTTCTGAAGACCTCATTCTGGTTTATGTGAGGGACAGATCATCTAATTCAACTTTTTTACAAATTTTAGATAGTAACTTAAATGAGATTTATAAGATATCAGACTCAGGCTATGTTCATAGTGGAACAATCTGCCCGAGTAATTGGAAAATAGCCTATATTGCATATTCCAGTCTATATATTATTGACTTAGACACACAAAATAAAAATTAACTTTATGAGCATATAGGCTTTTTCAAAGGATGTTAGTCACACCTTATTATGCAATGGTTTGGAATATCTAGTTTTATATTAAGGGGCAGATAAATTCAGCTCCTTAATCTTTTTCGTTACAAGGGAGTAAACAGATGAAAAAAGCAACGAGCTTTATACATTAATAACGTTTTTTTATTAGCTGGCTGTGCAGGTGAAGAATTCCCACTTGCCCCAGGATTTTCGTTCGTAGCTACGATACCGTGCGAGCAGAGTATCTGTGCGAGTCTACGGTAGTTTATATTCAGTGCTCATAAACACAACCACCTATAAACTCTCTAAGGATAGAAGTGAAAGGCACTTTTTCGATATCCATAGGTTCGAAGAATGACAGCAGGTTTAAGAGCCGCTCAGCTGCTAAGTAGTGCTCACTTTCTGTAGGGACATTTTTCAAGAGAGGTTCGGCAAAGGGACGCAAAGCATTGAGTTCAAAAAGAAGGCTGGAATTGAACATAACATTAGCTTCTTCCTGATATTTAAAGACATTGAAGCTCTCACCACGTCTAACACTAGCCCATTGATTAAGCGTTCTTTCAGGCTGGAAGCCTCTGAATTGCTCATCTCTTATAATCCGCCTTATAAGTCTTGCTTCAGTAGTAGGCACTCTATTATAATTATCAACATTTAGTTGAAATAAAGCACTGATATAGATATTAAAGAAATAGTTCCTATTTATAGAGGTAAGTAAATTAGGGTTAAGAGCATGGATACCCTCTACAATTAATATATCATCGAATTTAAGTTGCAGGCGATTACCATGGACTTCTCTCTTGCCAGTTTTGAAGTTATAGATAGGGGTTTCTACAGATTCGCCTTTAATAAGTTGTACCATTTGTTCGTTCAATAGCTGAAGATCAAGTGCCTCCAGGGCATCGAAATCAATTTGTCCGAACTCATCGAGCGGAGTTTCATCCCTGTTCACAAAATAATTGTCAAGAGAGAGGGAAATCGGTTTTAGACCATTAACCTTAAGCTGGGTTGCCAGTCGTTGGGAAAAAGTAGTTTTTCCTGATGAAGAAGGACCGGATATAAGGATAATTCTAACCGTTCTCTGGTGTTCAAGTATCATATCAGCAATGTTAGAAATCTTCTTTTCATGGAGAGCTTCAGCAACGTTAATAAGTTCTCGGGATCGACCTTCCTTGATATAATTATTTACACCTTCTACTCCGTCAAGGTGCAAGTTTTCTAGCCATCTTTGAGTTTCAGAATAAGTTGCTGAAAGCTGTTCTGGTGGGATGAAGTCCTCGGAGTCGTCCATAAAGTGAAGAATAAAACCGGGCAAGAAATCTATCATTTCAAACTCTTTGATTGCAGAAGGATCTTTGAATGCTGGATAGATACCTTTAATAATCGTTCCATCAACATTATAGTTATAGAAGTTACCTTCTTTACCTAGGAATTCAATTGCTTTATTCTGTTGTTTCCATTCTAATAATTTAGATTGAATTAGCTGTACTTCTCTGGGAGAAACTACAGAACCGGATAGTTCACAGAAAATACCATCAAGGATAGAATAGGGGATTTTTAATCGCTCATCAGGGAAGAGATCTTTAACCACCTTAATAAGACCTAGCTGTAGAGTCTGCCTATACATACGCATATAATCGGTTGCCATTTGAATCAGTCCTCCGTTGTCATTATCTTGCTTTTATAGCCTTTATCCTTAATCTATTGTCAATTGTTAGATGCTTATTGTCAATCTTAATTATAATAACTCTTTGTTATAATTTTCTTCCTAACTTGAATGAGACTTAAAATAGTTGTATCTTTATTGTATACTAGAAAACGAAGTGTTTGGTTCAAACTGAGCCTTTTTGTATAAACTGGAGGGAAAAAATTTGTATATTAGCACTAGAGGAAATATTACACCCCAGACTTCTGCTCAAGCAATAGCTAGCGGAATGGTTTCCCAAGGAGGTTTGTTCGTCGCACAAGACCTACCTCTTATTAATTGGCAAGAATATATGGATTGGGACTATTCTAAAATTGCTTTAAGCATAATGAATTCCTACCTAAATGATCTACCGCAGGAAGTACTAGAGAATGCAGTTAAGGTTTACCAAGATGGCAGGTTTGACTCAGATAACCCCGCTCCTTTGGTACAAGTGGGAGATTGCGGGCTCCTTGAACTTTGGCATGGCCCTACCGCGGCTTTTAAAGATATGGCGCTGCAAGTTCTTCCATATCTGTTGACATCTAGTCTGAAAACCCTTGATATGAATGCTGATGTTTTAATTCTCACAGCAACATCGGGAGATACTGGTAAAGCCGCTTTAGAAGGCTTTAAAGATGTGCCAGGGACCAAGATGGTAGTTTTCTACCCGGAAGGTGGCGTAAGCCCTGTCCAGGAACGTCAAATGATAACTACTGGAGGTGGAAACACCTACATCTCTGCTGTCCAAGGCAATTTTGATGAATGCCAGACTGCCGTTAAGGATGTTTTTTCCTCTGAGGACTTAAGAAAAAAATTAGCTGCCAAGAATATGGTGTTTTCCTCAGCAAACTCTATCAATTGGGGAAGACTTTTACCGCAGATAGTATATTATTTCTGGGCTTATCTCCAAGCTATACGTCAAGGGAAGACTGTTACCGGAGAACCTATTAACATTGTGGTTCCTACAGGTAATTTCGGTAACATTCTTGCAGCGTATTATGCTAAGATGATGGGATTACCTATAGGGAAATTAATATGTGCTTCCAATAAGAATAACGTTCTTGCGGATTTCTTTCAATCAGGAATTTACGATACAAAAAGGTCGTTTTTTCTTACATCATCCCCATCTATGGATATTCTTCTTTCTAGCAATTTTGAGCGCTTCCTTTTTGAAGCTTCAGGGAGAGACGCTACAAAAATAACTTCCTGGTATAATGATTTGACTAGAACTGGAAGATTTCAAGTTGATGAACAAACCCTTGATAGATGTAAAGAAAACATGTTTGCTGGCTGGGCTGATGAAAACGAGGTTATGGATACGATTCAGAAAACATTCAAGGAATATAATTATCTAGTAGATCCTCATACAGCTGTTGGTATGAAGGTATATCAAGATTACAAACAGAAGTCAGGTGATGATAAATATACCATCATAGCATCAACTGCCAGTCCGTTTAAGTTTGCCAATAGTGTCTTAAGCGCTTTAGATAAGGATAAATATTCCGATTATGATTCTTGGGAAGCTTTAAATACGCTTAGCAGAATCACAGGATGGGAGATTCCCCTTGGACTAAGGAACCTAAAAGATAAGCCTAGCCAGGAAGTATCTAGAGTTAAACCAGAGGGCATAGCTAGTTACCTAACTTCTCAGTTCGTGAAATAGGTTTTGCTAACGTTTTATTTGTCCGATTAGCTTGCATTTGAAAAAAGCTTGCAGTAAAATAGTTAATTGGAAGGTTGGGGAACCTTCCTGGGAGATAGTGGACGAGGTGGTTGAAACAGGCAGTGGAACGTACGCTGCCTGTTTCGCATATACAGGTTAATTACTAGCAAAATAAAAGGAGTAACTATATGGCCTTAGAAATAGAGAGAAAGTTCTTAGTACATAAAGCATTGCTACCGGAATTAAGGGATGGTATACCAATTATCCAGGGATATTTATCAGAAAAACCTTCAGTTAGATTTAGAATCATTGGTAGCGAAGTAATTTTAGGGATCAAAAAATACTATGCAGGCGGTAATCGTTTTGAACTGGAAACGCCTAGGAAAGAGATTACTGAACAAGAGAGAGAACAACTTGTAATGCTAGCAGTAAGTCCGCCAGTCAGCAAAATCAGACATAATGTAGAATTTGAGAGCCTTATATGGGAAATCGACGTTTATCAGGGGGAAAATTCGGGCTTAATCACTGTCGATGTAGAATTACCACATCCTGATTATCCTCTTGTTTTTCCAAAGTGGGTAGATGAGAGTAAAGAAATAACAGATAATTCTTCTTATTCAAATATCAATCTGGGTAGACATCCCTTAGCTCAGTGGAATTAATTAACTGGTCTAATTCAATTCTTATTTTCTGTCGATTAGTAATTTTCCCTCTTGCTGTGTATAATAATTCAAGAAGATATACTTAGGGAGGGATTTATTTTGTCTGAAATTCTACGATCCCGTGAGGATATTCCCCAAGAATATAAATGGAGATTGGAAGATATCTTCAGTAATGATGATGAGTGGGAGAAAACATTCGCCCTAGCGGAGAAGACGGTAGCTGAATCTCAGAAATTTATTGGCCAACTAGATCAAAACGTAGATATCTTTATCGACTGTCTGAAGTGGGCAGAGAACCTAGGTCTCTACTTGGAAGACCTGTATACTTATGCCAAGATGAGAAGAGATGAAGATAATAGAATAGCTAAATATCAAGGACTGACCGATAGAGCAGGTATGCTTTCCGTGCAAGCGGGGAGTGCATTATCTTTTATTGTTCCTGAAATTCTAGCTATACCAGACGACAGGCTAGCGCAATTTCGTAAAGATCCCAGACTGGAAATCTATAAGCATTATCTCGATAATATTATTCGTCAAAAGGAACATATTCTTTCCCTTGCTGAAGAAAAAATATTAGCAGAAGCAAGTGAACTAGCTGCTGCTCCCAGCACGATTTTTAGTATGGCTAACGACGCTGATCTAAATTGGTTATATTCAAGATGAAGACCAGCAAGAAGTCGAAC
>JAGXFZ010000053.1 GCA_024637055.1 Gracilibacter sp.
CCCCACAGCAGCTAACTCCAGTCCGGAATTCTCCAGCATTCTGCAAAATTCTTCTTGATCCATATCGCGAGGGTCACGTACAAAAGCCTCTACCCCTTGATATCCAATCTCTTTAAGGGAAGCAAACATTTCTTTTAGTTCTCCACGATAGGCAAGATACTTACCACTCGTATCCGGTGTGCAGATGGTATAAGCTAACTTCATGCCTTTTCTCCCTATCTCTTTTCTTTAAGTCTAGCCTAGATACATGTTCAGAAATCACATATTTCTATTAGCTTCTGTACTGGACCCCTAGAAATCCCTCAAAGACTTCAATCATACTACCTTTATCTTTTTCACCATGTCCCTTAAGCAAAGCCATCTGATACGTACTGGTTGCTGCACCTAAAACCGGCATAGGAATGCAAAGGTTTGCTCCTATCTCTGCCGCACTAATCAGATCCTTATAAGCATTCTTTAATGGATATCCATCTTCAAAACTATTTTTTAAGATTCGAGGAATGAAAAACTCAGAAGCATAGCTTTTTCCTGTCCCACTGTTAACTACCTCGCCAACCTTCTCTGGGTCCAATCCCATTTTTACGGACATGGGGAGAATTTCCGCCAGAGCAGCTGCGTTAATGTCAAATAGTAGCTGGTTAATCAATTTTGTAAGCTGGCCACTTCCAACATCACCCATGAAAAGAAACTTATCGCCAACGCACGCGAAGTAAGGCATTATCTCATCAAAGACTTCCTTTTGGCCTCCACACATCACGGTAAGCGTGCCTTCTATCGCCCTTTTTTCCATTCCTGAAATAGGGGCATCAAGAAACCTTACCCCTTTCTCTTGCAGACGTTTGGCAATTTCTAAGGTTGTTGTATATTTAATCGTACTGAAATCAACAACAGTCTGACCATTACGGAGATAATTAATAATTCCTTTTTCTCCTAGTATTACGTTATGTACAATCTGACTGTCAGGTAGACAAAGGAAAATAATATCCGCTCCAACAACTTCCGCTAAACTTGTTGTTGTCTTAGCTCCCTTTTCTTCAAATTCTGGGAAATGGTCATCTCTCATATCGTTAACGATAAGCTCAGCATCACTTTTGAGCATATTGATTGCCATGTGCTTACCCATCTGTCCCAAACCTATAAAACCAATTTTCATCTAAAGTACACTCCTTATAGAAAACTCTTTTTTAACACTGCTTACAAAGACTGTTTACAAAGACTGCTAACATGTTTACTTAAATAAGTTTGCTCAAGTATATTGTTTAGATATTCCCATGACTGCAGTGCAGCACTTGAGGGATTAGGGAGCTGAGCAACCTCAAGGGATAGATATCCATCATATTTCAAAGCTTTCAGAACCATTAATATCTCTAAGAAATTCAGATTACCTTGCCCAGGGATACCGCGGTTGCTATCCGCTATATGCATATGGCAATTCTTAGTGTTTGCCTCGACAAGGCTGGCAACGATAGATATATCTTCTACATCCATATGGAAGGTGTCTAACAAGAGAAATAAATTGCTAATCCCAGTACTTTCAATCCAATTAAACCCTTCCTGGGTAGTATTCAAGTTATTCATGTTTGTCTTATTCTGAGGTTCAATGGCAATGGAGATTCCCTTCTGTGTAGCATATTCACAAATCTCTTCCATCCCCTGATGCAACCACTTCCAGCCTTCATCCATCTTATCTGGTGGGAAACTACCACGAGACTTCCCAATGTTAACTATTGAACCAAAGATTGCAGCAAAATCAACAATTTCTTTAACTCGGGCAACTGCCACTTTACGCACTTCCGGTGAATTATCTGTCAGACTGAGCTTATCTTCTGTAATAGGGGCCGTCCCGACAGCTGCTACCTCAAGCCCCGTCTTCTCCACTAACTTGACAAAATTACCTATATCTATATCTTTAGGGTTACGTACAAACGGTTCAATTCCGTCATATCCAATACTCTTCAGTTCCTCCATGATTTTACTAAGTTCACCTTGGTAGGCAAACATTGGTCCTTTTGTCTCTGGCATTCCGATTGTATAAGCTATTTTCAAAAATTTCCCCTCCTATCTAAAAGATCCCTTAATTTTTAACTTCAATTTATTAAACTGTCTAAAGAACATCTCAGACGTCCTTTAGACTATAACCAAGGGAGGAAAAGCTTTAATGAGAACTCTGTATACTACTGATTTCTATCTACACTGGCCATTTTAGCAGCTAATATATAAGCGTTTTCCAAGGCACCAGGATTTGCAATACCCTTACCAGCCACATCATATGCTGTACCATGAGAACATGTAGTTACTGGATATGGTAGACCAGCCATGACGGTTACCCCATTGTCAAAGCCTTTTAACTTCATAGCAATTTGACCTTGATCATGGAACATCGTGACCGCAATATCAAACTCGCCATTAAATAGTTTAATGAAAAGGGTGTCTGCAGGGAATGGTCCCTGAGCATTAATACCGTTGAACTTGGCTTTTTCGACTGCAGGTTCAATGATTTCTATTTCTTCCATACCGCAAGTTCCACCCTCTCCTCCATGAGGATTCAAAGCCGCAACTGCAATACGAGGATTATTGATGCCTGCTCGCTTCAGAGTCTTATGAGCAAGATTTATACAGTTTAATATACCGTCAATGGTAAGGTGCTCACTTACATCCTTTATAGGCATATGGCTGGTAACCCTAGATGTCCAGAAAACATGGTCTAAGATATTTAGCTCACCACGATAGCCTTGGAATCCAAAGAAATTTGAAAGAAGATCGATTGCCCCATGTAAAGTAAAGCCAGCTAATTTCATAGCCTGTTTATTATTCGGCCCAAAACATATCCCTTCCATAAAGCCCTGCTTGCAATATTCCACACACAACCCAATATTGGTTGCAGAATCCTTGCCACACAAGGAACTCATTTCACCTAGTTCCACATGGTATGCATCTATACTCTGCGTATCTAAGAGTACCAACCCACTTAGTTTGACTGCTTCCTCTATGCTTGAAGCAACTTGATACTCGAAGCTTACCTTGGCTATTTCCATTCCTCTTTTTAAAAGACGTTCGTCGCCGACGATAATCGCTTGACCATATTCTTGTAATACACCATTGGAAGAGGCCTTAGCAACAATTTCAGGGCCTACGCCTGCTGCATCACCTAAAGTAACACCAATTACTGGTTTATTGTGCAAATAGTTCTTTACCATCTCTACCTCCGTCATAAGCGCTGCATATTTTCTTGTTGCTATACTATAGAGCAATATCCATGCCAAACAGCTTTTAAAAATGATAAATAAATATTAATTTTCTATGTATGTGATGAAAAGAAAGCAAATAAGGTCTTTTGGTATCAGAATAGTTTTGAAAATAATGAATGCACTGAAAAATATGAAGAAAAAAAATAGGAAGGTGAAACACCGAAACTTTATTTAACAACAATAAGGTTTCAATTTGTTTCAGTGTTCCAAATATTCACTATGGAACAATCCTAGACCAAATGCTTGTATCCTTTAGTAACCGAACAAATGTAAATATTTAACCAGCTAATAAGGAAGTTGGCTAAGAAAATTGAACCATTAACATAATCAAGCTTAGCCGGGAACAGGACATCGGTTTATAGTCTTCTTATCTTCCTGAAAACAAGGAGATCGTTTCCTACTTATATGTTTGAAGTTAGGTAAGATTGTAAAGATATTCCCCATAACTGTTTTTGTAAAGTGAATCTGCTAGTCTTCGTAATTGTTGGCCATCAATATATCCCATCCGGTACGCAATTTCTTCCGGGCAAGCAACCTTCAACCCCTGGCGTTCCTCCACAGTCTGAATAAAGTTAGATGCCTGAAGTAACGATTCGGGCGTCCCTGTATCCAACCAGGTAAGTCCACGTCCTAGTTTCTCAACTCGCAATTCTTGATTCTGCAAATAAACATTGTTCACATCAGTGATCTCAAGTTCTCCTCTGAGTGAAGGCTTCAGATTAGCCGCAATATCAACCACGTTATTATCATAGAAATAAAGCCCAGTTATAGCGTAATTGGATTTTGGGCTAGTCGGCTTTTCCTCTACACTAATAGCCTGTCCCCTCTGATCAAATTCTACGACCCCATAATGTTCAGGCTCTTTCACCCGATAAGCAAAGAGAGTTGCCCCTCTTTCCTGTTTAGTAGCTCTAGCAAGAATCTCGATTAGACTATTACCATAAAAAATATTGTCTCCCAGAATTAGGACACAGCTATCGTTGCCTATAAACTCTCGACCAATGATAAACGCCTGCGCTAATCCCCCGGGACTTGGCTGAACTTCATACTTTATGTATATACCCCATTGACTACCATCTTGCAGTACCCTTTGAAATAAAAACTTATCCTGAGGTGTAGTAATAACCAAGATATCAGTAATACCTGCCAGCATTAAAGTGGCTAGCGGATAATAGATCATAGGCTTGTTATAAATGGGCATCAGTTGTTTACTGACAGCGATAGTAAGCGGGTATAACCGAGTACCCGATCCTCCAGCCAATATGATTCCTTTTTTGATCATACTCTATCCCCTCTCCTTCGGACACCTGTGGTACCCTACTCGATTAGTTCCAGACTCTACCAACGGTAACTACCGTCTGTAGCCCGTTGACACCACTCCCGGTTGAGCAAATACCACTGCACTGTTTTTCTCAGTCCGGTCTCAAAAGTCTCTTGGGGCTTCCAGCCCAATAGAGTTTGGATTTTAGTCGAATCAATAGCATAACGGAGGTCGTGACCCGGTCGATCCTTAACGAAAACAATTTGTTGCCGGTAACTCCCACCGTTCTTCCGAGGATACATTTCGTCCAACAAATCACACACATTATAAACCACTTCAAGGTTAGATTTTTCATTTTTTCCACCTATGTTATAGGTTTCTCCCAATTGGCCATGTTCAATCACTGTTCGGATTGCTTCACAATGATCGAGCACATACAGCCAATCCCGGATATTTTGACCATCTCCATAAACCGGTAAAGGCTTGTAATCAAGAGCATTAAGAATCATTAACGGAATAAGTTTCTCCGGAAACTGAAAAGGTCCGTAATTATTGGAGCAGTTCGTGGTCAGGGTTGGTAACCCATAAGTATGATAATAAGCCCTCACCAAATGATCAGAGGCTGCTTTAGAAGCAGAATATGGAGAATTTGGAGCATAAGGCGTATTTTCTGTAAAAAATCCATCATCTCCCAACGACCCATAGACCTCGTCGGTTGAGACATGAAGGAAACGGAAGTTATCCTTCATGTCTGTTTTTTGTCCATTCCAATAGCCACGTATTGCTTCCAATAGCTCAAATGTTCCCAATACATTCGTCTGAATAAAATCTTCGGGCCTATCAATTGAACGGTCGACATGAGATTCGGCTGCGAAATTGATCACCCCATCCGGGTGATACTCTCTTAGCAAGTCTGTTACCAAGGCCCTGTCTCCGATGTCGCCCTTGACGAAAGAATAATACGGATGCTTCGCAATATCCTTCAGTGAATCGAGGTTGGCTGCATAAGTTAGCTTATCCAGGTTTACAATTCTAACATCTCCGAATTTAATCATGTAACGAACGAAATTGCTCCCGATGAAGCCAGAGCCACCGGTAACGATCCAAAGTTTCAAAGCTCTTACCTCCTCTTCCGTTCGGTGCCTTACCACCATTACATTATAAAACTGATATAGAGTTAAATCCACTTTAAGCTATAGAATGTTGATTTGTGCATAAACAAATTTAATAAAAAACCGTTTTAGGACTTTATAGCCTAAGAACGGTTTTATTTTCACTGGAATGTTTCTTTAACTTGATGATCTATATTATTAATACAATTGACCAGAATATACAATAAAATACCGTAGGCACAAACCACCTATAATGACCATCCCAGAAACTGGTATAAGCAAATTACTATGCCTATATAATGAATATATGGACAGTATCAGAGGCAGTAACAAGCCTATAGCTACAACGCCAACCCAGAACAGGACTGCCATGCTGCCGCTGAAATATAGAGGATTAACCGTAGAATATAAAACTGCCAGGAGTATAATTTCCAGCACAATGAGAACCGTATCTATTTTTTTGTAAGTGCCCACGTTATCAGATCTATCCGCTCCTAGCAATGTCGCAGCTAAGCCGGCGGATAATCCTGATACTAAGAAAAGGACGGCAAGGAAGGGCACACTAACAAGCCCAAAGAACGATACAGACCAAAGTGCATTTGCTGTAATAGCTGCAAGAAGGAAACCTGTATAGGTTGTAGTAGAGAAGGCGAACAAGGTGCCCAGCATTGCAACCGGCTTCCTTAACGCTGCAAATCTGCTGACGAACTTTGCCAACTTTGACCCAAACCCTGCTGATTTGCTTGAAGACTCTGCCCAAATAAGAAGCCCATAAACAAAGGCTAATGCCACAAAAATAGAAATAATGAACGTCCCAATCGACATCACAGAATTACCATTGATATAGAATAGAAGTTTCCAGAAATGAAACGGTTTACTAAGGTCAAGAACCAGTAGCCCTAATCCTAATATTATCGCTACAGGTGCAATATACGCACCTGTTTTAATTAATTTAGCAGAGCGTTTCTTGCTGAATAAATCGGTTAATGAAGCAGTTACAAATGCTCCTCCTGAAATCCCGGCCAGAAACAAATATAAAGCAATCAGCCCACCCCATGCAAGGTGTTCTTCAGCTGGCATACCCCAGAAAATGTCCATTTTTACTTCACCACCCCATCATAAATATAGTAAATTCTTGGTTTCGTCCCGAGTTCTGATAAACGGAATTCTGCTTTACTTTTTCCCAGTATTTTAGCTACATCACTATTTGGATCATTCACATCACCAAAGCTTAGAGAACCTCCCAAACATGTTGAAACACATGCTGGCTGGAGACCCTTAGATAATCTTTCTTCAAAACAGAATGTATACTTATCAGCTGCTCCTGTCTCTTTATTAATAAAACGAGCATCATAAGGACAAGCTGCTAGGCAATATCTACATCCAACACATTTATCTGCATCAACCATAACAAGTCCATTCTCATCATAATGAGAAGCTTTTGTTGGGCACACATCTACACAAAGTGCGTTTTGACACATCTGACAAGCTTCTTTACCGAAATGCATAGAGACATTAGGATAAGTTCCTATAGGCCCTACTGCCGGCGACATTGTTCTATATTGCCCTTCAGGAACTTTATTTTGAAATTTACAGGCTACGGTACAGGCTTGACACCCAATACACTTAGCAATCTGTATTACCATACCGTAATGCTTAGCCAATTTAATCGCCCTTTCTATCAGAATTTAATTTCCAAATTTCCAGAATTTTAGCGGCATTCGAATACACCGGTCGTTTACTTTTGATAATCAACGGCAGAACTAAACGAAGGAATGGCTTCAAATGGTTTTCTTCAAATTCTAATAATTGTTGTATTTTCCCTTCGCTCGCTAACAATGCCAAAAATTCCAGTTCAACTGCCAGATGATCGGGTAGTTCCTGTCTTTCATTACCGATTTCATAACCACAGGAACGATAGAAGCCTCTTACCTCTTCTGCTTCTCTGCCCAATACTAATCCATTATCATCGAAATAAACAGAGGCATAAGGTACCGCCTCAATATCTCCGACTTCAAATAAAGGAATATAATGCTCCCACAAAGCATTTAAGCGATTATCTACCAACGGGTATTCCTGGCAATAATCTTCCATTTCCTTTATATAGACTTTAGATTCAGGTATTTCTTCCTGCCACAATTCGATCAGCTCTTCAAGATTATCAGCAACTTCCGGATGAGGCCTGTGAAATATCCCGGCAAAAGACAAATACAATTCTGCTGTTTTTTCATTCATTACATACCCCACCTTTTATATGCTGATTCTCTTATGAAGTATAAGACAGGTCATTATGCCTTTTTCACGGTTACAAAACTCATAGAAGTACATACGTTTCCAACTTCACCTATCACGTTGTTAATGAGTTTATTACCATTAATTCCTTTGCCATACGCTCTTTTCAGACCAGGAGAAATTCGACCAAACCCATGGTAACAAAATACTGTATCAGGTCGAATACCTTGGGTAACTTTAGCCTTCCCTTTATGTTCGTATTTGCCGTTAGAAATTATAATGTCTTCACCCTCACGTATTCCAAGCTTATTCGCACTTTCTTGATTAATCCAAAGAGAATTCTCGGGCATAAGTTCATTCAACACCGGAACATTTGCAGTACCAGCATTCGTATGAACTGCTACTTTACCCTGTACAAAGCGGAATTCTCCCTCTTGAGGTTGAGGATACTGTTCGTACTTAGGTATCCCTTGTTTAGTTGCTTCCTCAACTTCTTCAGAATAAAACTCAATTTTACTATCGGTTCTATGCACTATATCATCCAAAGAGGCTGTATGGTCATTAGCACGAATATAAAACGGCTTCATACCCTCTGGTGTCCAGACGCCTTTTTGTTTCATGTAATCTAGTGTTAATCCTGCAGGAGCTAACTGTCGACTGATAAACTCCTCCATGTCTTCATAGGGGAAATAATGCCCTAGACCCATTTTAACAGCAAGTTCTTTGTAAATCTGCCAACTTGGCTTAGTATCTGGATAAACCAACTCAACCGCAGGCTGGCGCAATACATACTTTGGTGTTTTCCCAGACATATCAAATACTTTATCATATCTTTCTAAATATGAGCATTCTGGAAGAATAACATCTGCAAACATCGCTGTATCAGTCATGTAAATATCACAAACCACTAGTAGGTCCAGTTTCTTTAATGCCTCGATAATTCTGTCACTCTCAGTAACACTGATAACAGGGTTAAAGCGATGTACAAACCAACCTTTAATAGGATATGGCTGTCCTGTAAGTATAGACTCTGGAATTTGACTAACGGCTCCATCACCCTCCGGAATAAGCTGACCTGGTATTCCTTTTATACCCGTTCCATCAATTCTATAAGTGCTGGGTTTTGGGAAAGCGGGTTGATATATATCGCCGAGAGTTTTAGCATAGCTGCTCATCTCTGGAAATTTTTTCAATACTGCAGCATATTTTTTATGATAGTACCCTCCTGGGACTTCAAAATTACCCATCATCATATTCACAAACATAATTGCTCTGCGAAGTTGGTAGTCATTCGGGGTAATACCTGTACGCCAACCAAAGTCCAAAATCGCTTTCGGACTGTGCTTTACAAACTCACGAGCAATTCTAATGATTGTATCTTTGGGAATTCCAGTTTCCTTTTCTGCCCATTCTGGTGTCTTATCTTTAACTTCTACTTGCCATTTATCAAAGCCTGAGGTATAGCGTTCTATGAAATCTTTATCATATGTTCCATCAGCAATAATAACATTAGCCATTGCCATTACAAACGCCAAATCGGTGGCCCCTTTGATTGGAATCCATTCCCCTTTGGATGCTGTCACACTAAACCGGGGATCAAGCACAACAATTTTAGCCCCATTGTCAATAGCTTTCATAATACTTCTGGTCTGTGCAACATGAATACCCTCAAGCCAGTTTCGCCCTACAGAAACGATATATTTAGCATTTCCGTAATCCGCAGCAATTGCTTCACTACCAAACATACTATGCAGTGCAACCGAACGAGTCATTGGGCAGGTCGCTTCATGAGAAAAAATATTGGGACTTCCTATTCCCTTGCCAATCGCACGGAAAAACCAGTCATGAGGTCCTTTACGACTGGCAAAGGCTACTGACTCTCCACCATACTTCTGCTGTAATTCTTTTACCTTTTCAGCAATATACGTATAGGCTTCGTCCCAACTAACCTCTTTATATTTGCCAGATCCGCGCTCACCTGTTCTAATCATTGGCTTTTTAAGCCTTTGAGGATCATATAACATAGAGGGTCCTGAATTACCCCTAGCACAAATTACTCCTCCGAACCCTGAATCATTGGGATTTCCTTCAATTTTTGAGACTTTTCCGTCGACTACCTTAACTGCAACTGGACATTGATTGCGGCACATTTCACATGATGAAAATACAGTGGTCTCCTCGTTAGTTGCAGTAGCAAGAGCAGGTTTAGGTGCAGCTTTTGTCAGAGCCCCAAAGCCACTAATAGCTACAGCTGTACCTCCTGCTCCATAAAGCGCACGTTTAATAAATTGTCTCCTGTTCACACCTTTCCCTCCAAACAAAAAAATAACTAACTTTTTGAGATTATTTTCACATATTTTCAAAATAATTACTACAGGTGTGAGCATCATAACTTCTTATATGTATATAATAAAGTTCTATATTGTTTCATATTATATGTTATTTTATTTTATTTAACGTGTTGAATTTTACAGTCCTAAGATTTAAAATAATAGCTACATAGGTTTTTAATTCTAAATTTAACGACAAATTCTGACCCTATAGGTATCCTTATTATAGTATGTTTCTAAAAGCTTTAGAAAAGAATAATTAAAATTAGACTCTAAATATATTAAGATAAGAAAGCAGGTAGAAATTTGGATAGCTATCAATTAAAAATTTTCATCGCTGTATCCAAGTTCCAAAGTATTTCAAAAGCTGCTAAAATTATGCATTTAAGTCAGCCTGCAGTGAGCTCACATATTAAAAATTTAGAAGATTATTACAGAGGCCAGTTATTTGAACGCACTCAACAAGGAGTTTTTCTTACTAAAGCGGGTCAGGTTTTCTATACCTATGCACACCGTATTTTAGCACTTCAGGAAGAAATGGAACAACAACTGGAAACAACATTACTGCATGAAAACAACCAAATAGTCGTTGGAGCTAGTTCAACTATTGGAAATGTTTCACTTCCCTGCTCAATATACTTGTTCAAAGAAGAATACCCAGAAATAAATATCAGGCTCCAAATTGACAATGCAGAAGAAATACTCCGCAAAGTAAAAGCTGAAGAAATTGATTTTGGGGTCGTCGAAATATTTCCTGAAACAAATGGATTCAGTACTCAACCTATTACTTCTGATGAGCTGGTGGTTATTTTACCTCCTTCTCATCCTGCACAAACAGATAAGCTTAGTTTAAAAGAATTCATAGATCAACCTTTAATTATGCGGGAATCAGGATCAGGCACACGTAAAATATTAGCCCAAAACTTAGAATCTCATGGCTACTCAATCAATCATCTCAATGTAATTACTGAAATGACAACTATAGACGCAATTAAGTCAGCAGTACTGGCTGGAATGGGAGGGGCTGTTGTTCCACGTATATGCGTAAAAAAGGAAGTCCATTTTGGAACACTTAGAGCCCTCACAATATCCAATATGGATATGCCCCTAACTTATAATATCATTAAATCTGATAATCACTTTTTATCATCTAAAATAAAAAAACTAATAAAGTTTCTAACTGATCCTGAGGAAAATTTCTTATGCTAATAACTATTTTTAAATTAAACAGACTTAATATTACACAAATTAAAAGGACTGGATCCTGTATTGTACTGGACTCAGTCCTTTCAATTTACTCTTAAATAATATATCAAACAAATTCCTTTAACCTTAAACACTCTGTACCACTTCCTTTAAATTCCTATAAGAATATGCGGATCAGAATCTTAGATCCTAGCCAAGAACCAATAAAAAGTGCGATTATAAAGAGCCATCCTGTCAAAGAACTAGACGCAATACCGTTTAAAGCTAATCCAATACTGCAGCCATAAGCAAGACGGGCTCCATAGCCCATAAGAAAACCACCTGCAAGCGCTGATAGGACAAACTTTATGTTCTTAGACGGACGAAAACGGGCTTGTGAAGCTGCTAATGTAGCCCAAAAAGCACCTAAAATAACACCTAAATTCAAATATGTTCCGCTAAATAACATTAGCTGATTAAGCGTAATATCCTGGCTGTTAATTAAACCTACAATCGACCCTAGCCATTTTGCCCAAAGTTCAATATTATTTGTAATCCCCCAAGGCTCTTGCCTGACAATCAGTACAAGAATATTTAAAATTGCTAAAATCACTGCACCAACCCAGTATGCCCAAGGTCCTTTAAATATTTCTAGTCCTCTTTTCATAGTCTCCACCTTTTGTTAGTCATGTCTTTTTGTAAGTTCTAGACGCCATATTCCATTAGAGACTTCTTTTTCATCTATTTCATGACCATTTTCCTTTGCCCAGAGTACTATAGCCCTACTGGTACAACTATGCTCTGTTTCTAAGACTAAAATATCTCCGCAGGACATTTTTTTTAACTGTCGATGTGTCTTTATTAATGGAATGGGACACATCTCCCCCCATATATCTATTTGATAAATTGCCAATTTCACCCGACTCCATTTTGCTTTTTATGCCACCAACGGGTGACTTCCCATAAAATAAGTAATATCAACAGCTGAATAGCCACTGAAGGTAGCCAACCGAAAATATCCGGAAGGAATACACCTGAAAATTCACCAAAAATAGATCGAATGTATGGTGATGAATAACCACCAAACGCAGTTCCAAATAATAGACCTAGCAAAGCAAACATTTGCATGGCAAAGCCTTCACCAATACGCGTTAAAACACCAGATACACATCCCCCAGCCAATACCATACCAATTCCAAATAAAATACCCCCAATAATGGTATGAATACCCAAAGGAAATACATTTAATTTTAATGGTATTTTTAAAATTTCGGCTCCATTAGCAACAACAGCAAACCCCATAATGCTAATAGCTAATAGTAAAATAAAAGCCTGCGTTAGCTTTGTTGTGCCTACTAATATAGGATCACGAAAAGCTGATGCAGTGCAAAACCTTGATCTCTGCAGTGTAAAGCCAAGAGCCAAACTTAATGCGAAAATTAAAGCTAACTGTATACTAACCTGCATCAACAACACTATTAGCAGTAGCATAAATAATGAAAAACCAAGGTTAAGTTTCCATTGCGAACTAGTGATTTCTTTCAAATTCTTTCCTCTTCCAAATACATTGTAGTATCAGTTTAGATAGTTTTTATGAATTAGTCAATGATTAAGATACTTCCAATTTATCAAAATTATACAAATCTTTAAATAGAATCACAACCATCTCTAAACAGCACAAACAGGTGATTTAAGTTAGCGAAAAATAGACGGAGGCAGTTGCTCAGGCACTGCCTCCGTCTTATTATTATTTTTTATGATTACTATAGCACAAGTTACTATATACCTAACAAATTAGATAGTGATTTCTTTATTGAACGACTGGGAATCCTTTATTTGCCCATCCAGAATCACCAGTAGGAGCCATACCCATGCCAGAGTTTAAAGATACAGCATCATAGCCTAGTAATCTGAGAATTGCAACTGTCTGTCCAGCTGTTTGGCCAGTATAGCAATATACTATGATCTTTTTATCTTCCGGAAGTTGTCCGAAGGAATCTTGCATTCCCTGACCAAACGGAATATTGATAGCCCCTTCAATATGGCCTTCGGCAAAGTGTTCCGGTTTTCTGATGGACAAGAACAACACGTCTTCTTTAGCATCTAGCGCTTTTTTTGCGTCATCTTCACTGATTTTATAGTTAGCATAAGTTGTCCCTTTAAGTACTGCCATATTAGAGAAGTAATCGTTAATTGCAGTCTGGATCTCTTCATTAATCACTGTTTTTGATTCTGGAATCGCATTAGCAGTAGTTTCAGTTACTTCGGCTACGCCTTCTACTTTAGATATCCCACGCATCCAGCCAAGGTTAACTGATTTTGCGTTAAAACCAGCTTCATTTAAAAGTGCAACAGTTTGACCTGCTGTTTGGCCTGTATAGCAATATACCATTATTGGTTTATCTTTTGGCAAGTTTTGCAGATTTTGAGCAATAGCTTCTCCCCAAGGAATGTTTACGGCGCCTTTAATATGGCCTTCGGCATATACATCAGGCTGTCTGATATCCATAATGAACATATCTTCATTAGCTTTGACCTTGTCAACGAAGTCTTGTTGTGGGATTTTGTAGACGTCTGCTGGCATGTTAGCAAAGTAGGCTTTAGCAGTATCAGCAACTATATCAGTTTCAGGTGCTTCGGGTGCTGGTGCTGGTTCTTCAGCTGCTGGTGGTTGAGATGTTGCAGGAGCACTAGCTGGACTTGAACAACCTGCAAGAACTAATGATAAGACAAGAATTAGTACGAGTGGTAACTGTTTGAATTTTTTCATTGGATTGGTCCTCCCTAAAATTTTATTTATTATGATTGTTAAGTGATACCCGTTTTAAGAAAAATCACCTGCACTAGGTTCAACTGCTTGACTAGCACCTTCACTGAGTGGGAATCCTTTATTTGCCCAACCAGTAGCACCTGTAGCAGGCATACCCATGCCAGAGTTCAAAGATACCGCATCAAAACCTAATAATCTGAGAATAGCAACTGTTTGGCCCGCTGTTTGGCCTGTATAGCAGTATACGATAATTTTTCTATCCTTAGGAACGAGCATGTCAAAATATGCTTGCATCCCCTTAGTGAAAGGAAGATTTATAGCCCCTTCTATATGACCTTTGTCATAATCTCCAGCTTTCCTGATGGATAGGAATACTGCACTTGGATCTTTGGCATCCAATAATTTTTTAGCATCATCTTCACTTATTTTATAATTGGCATAACTTGTTCCTTTAAGTAAAGCCATTTTAGAAAAGTAGTCATTTATTGCTAACTGGATATCTTCATTTATCTGTGTATTTGCTTCAGGAATAGCATTAGCTGTTGTTTCAGTTACATCGTCTACACCTGCTACTTTAGATATCCCACGATTCCATCCTAGGTTAACAGATTTGGCATTGAAACCAGCGACATTTAAGAGCGCAACAGTTTGACCTGCTGTTTGACCGGTATAGCAATATACCATAATCGGTTTATCTTTAGGCAAGCTTGCTAGATTTTGAGCAATATCTTGCCCCCAAGGAATGTTTACAGCACCTTTAGTATGACCTTCGGCATATACATCAGGCTGTCTGATATCCATAATAAATATATCTTCATTAGCTTTAACCTTGTCAACGAAGTCTTGTTGTGGGATTTTGTAAATATCTGCTGGCATGTTAGCAAAGTAGGCTTTAGCAGAATCAGCAACAGTATTATTTTCAGTGTTCTCGGTATTTGTAGATTCTTCGGTTCCTTGTTCTGATGTAACAGCAGAAGCACTTTCCGAACCGGAACAGCCTACTAGAAATAAAGAGAAAATAAGTATTAGTACGAGTGGTAAGAGTTTTGCCCTTTTCATCAAATTTAACCTCCCTAAAATTCTTTGTGCTTATTAAGTTAGACCCTGTTATTTTCTTGGTGCAAAGGCTATTTAAATATCTTTACAGATAATTACTTTATGTTCTTTCCATTTTATCAAGTTCCAAGCTAGCACAGGGTACTTAACGTCATAAGAAAAGAAACATTACTGGCATCAATTATATATCCCCTTTCAGTTCCACTTCTTTAACAAAGTGACCTTTTGCTTGTACCTAATAGTACTCTCAACCCTAAAGTTTGTTATAATTTACACATAGGCTCTTCATCATTATAGTTTAATAACGTATTCTTGTGTTATAAGATATCGTGATATCCCTATTACATAATTTGATGTTTCTTAAAAGCCTTTCTACATGAAATTTGCTACAATGAAAGAACGTTACAAGCGATACCATAATATATTCATGAACTCGAAAGGAATAAAGAACAGGTGGTAAGAATCTTGTTTAAAATAAAAAACTCTTTTACAGAAAAAAGGATTTGTTTTATCTCAATAATTTTTTACATAATCTCTAATATCATCATACTTACTCGTTTTCCTTTCGTTCACTCAGATGAAACTTGGTTAAGTAGTCTATCTAGAAACATCTTGGAGACAGGAAATTATGCAGTAACAGAACCCTTTTTCGATCTTTATCCACGTAATCCCCATGCAATTAAAAGTATATTCCATTTTCTTCAAATGTTTTTTATAAAAATTTTTGGTTATGAAATATTTAGTATACGGCTGTTATCATTTTTGTTTGGTTTGCTTACACTATTTTGGTTTTACAAACTCTGTAAATATATTTTCGGTTCTGAAAAGTTTGCTTTAATATCCACTTTATTTCTGGCTATTGATATCCAATTTATTTATGCCTCACATTTCGCACGGCAGGAAATTGTTTTGCTCTTTGTCTTGATCTTTTCTTTATATTATTTCCTCTCTAACCTTTTAAATTTTAAACCTGTCAAACACCTATTTTTGGGAATCATCATCGGACTTAGTATAGGTATACATCCAAATAGCTTTATAATATCTCTGCCTTTAGTTTTTCTTTACCTGTTTCATATTATCTATACTAAAAAGCTCAAAATTTCGGGACTATTTCTCTACGTTGCTACAGTAGCATGTTTTGCTTTCGGCTTTATTGCCCTCAGTTTCTCCTTTGACGCCAATTTTATCGGGAATTATACCAATTACGGCAATCAATTTGGTGTCTCCAATACGCTTACCTCAAAATTCTCAGAAATCCTATACTTCTATCAGAAACTTTACTATGGGGTAAGCGGTACGTATTATACTCCGGATATTAAACTAAATTTCTATCTTTTCGGCTTAGCCTTTTTAGTATCTCTCTTTTTATTATTTAACGTAAAACCAATAAACTTCAGGGAAAAATTGATAAGCATTATTCTTGCTATACTTGCAATTAACGCAGGTATCATTATCATAGGCCGCTTTAACCAGACAAGTATTATCTTTCTAGTACCTTTATTTTATATTCTGGTTACCTATATCCTCACACGTATGAATAAGAAGCCTAGTTTCTATTTAACAGTAATTCTAGTTCTGATAATATCTTTTAATAGCGTTGTAAATGTTATTCCTTATCTTAATAACTCGTATAACAGATATCTTCAAGAGATTGGAAAGGTAGTTAAAAGCGAGGAAACTGTCCTGGCTAACCTTAATGCAGAGATATATTTTGATAACGGTAAGCTTTATGATTATAGAAACCTGGCTTTCCTTACAGAAAATAACTTAACATTTGAACAATATATTGTTCGCAATAAGATAGAATATATCATTTATCCGGATGAAATGGATTTTATTTATGCGTATAGACCAGTATGGAACGACGTATACGGAAATATTTCCTTATATTACGATGACATGCAAAAGTTCCTTCAGACTAAAAGTCAGCTAGTTTATGAGTTCTCTGAACCTACTTATGGGATGCGAATAGCCAAATATATTAACAAAAAAGAATGGAAAATAAAAATATATAAAGTAAAACAGTAAGCCAGAACTTCCCCCATGCTCTGGCTTACTGTTTTATAATTTTTGTATTTACGTCATTACCTTTCGGAATTTATGTCCATTAGTGAATAAACATAACCATATATTTCTGCGTAACCCGCTACTCCTACAACTCTCGGTCTATCTAGCAGGTTAGGGATTACTTTTTTAATCCCCACGGTACCCCTGCCCATCACCGCTATACGATCTGAGAGTATGACCGCTTCTTGAATATCATGCGTTACGAAGACAATAGTGACCCCTGTTTCCCTCCAAACTTTTAAAAGCAGGTTCTGGAGTGATATACGTGTTAAAGCATCTAAGCTGCCGAAGGGTTCATCCATAAGCAATACTTTAGGCTTAAGTGTCAAGGCTCTGGCCATTGCCGCTTTCTGCTTCATTCCTCCGGAAAGCTGATGAGGATAACTGTCTTCAAATCCGCTCAGTTCCACCAACTTCAGATACTGAAGTGCTATCTCATTGTTAGCAGCATCACTTTCGCCAATACTGTTTACTTGTAAGGGATAAACTACGTTTTGGATTACAGTTTTCCATGGAAATAGTTGGTTAAAATCCTGAAATATCATAATCCGTTTTACTTCAGGCTTAACAATCTCTTGCCCATCCATGAGCAAACTGCCAGATTCCCTGTGATCAAAACCGGCGATTTGCCTTAAAAGTGTGGTCTTGCCACAACCTGAAGGACCTAAGATGGCTAATATCTCACCCTGATAGATATCCAGGTCAATATTATCTAGTACTCTAAGGGTTGCTTGTGAACTTTGATAGTATTTACTTACCGACCTCAGGCGGATAGTCACAGCTCTGTCTCTAAAGTTATCTTCCTCATCTTTCAGATCATTCCCCATTTCTTGACCGTCCTTTCTTCAAAGGCAGCAAAGACATAATCCTCCACGATAATCCCAATGAGGACAATCACGAAAAGTCCGGCAAACATCCCCGGAGTATCCATAAATACTCTCTGTTTAAAGATGTACCATCCCAAGCCACCTTTTAAGCCTACCGCACCGAAGATCATTTCCGCACTGATCAAGGCTCGCCACGCTCTCGCCCAGCCGATCCTCATTCCTGATAACACATAGGGCAGGGAAGCGGGGATCATTATATCCTTAATTATTCGAAAATGATTCAACCCAAAATTAAGCCCTGCTTCTTTATAAACAGGTGATATAGCCCTAAATCCAGTCATAATATTTAAGATCATCGGCCAAATGACCGAATGCACAATAATAACAATAATCGAAAGGGTTCCTGTACCAAACCAAATAATAATCAGAGGCAAAAGAGCAATTCCCGGCAAAGGATGAGCAATAGCGGTAAGCGTATCGACAAGTCCATTGAACACCTTATTACTAACTGCCAGGGAACTCATCAGAATCGCTGCCAAGAGGCTGATAAGAAACCCCTCAAGTATTAAGACCAAAGAAAAACCCGTCTGCAGAAGGATCTCCCCGCTGACAACGGAATCGCCTAAAGCCCTTGCAATGTCAAGCAAGGAAGGAAAAATAGCTTCAGGGAAAGCACCACTTTTAGCCATTATTTCCCAAGTTATAAGGATTATAGTAATCCAAAATAATCTGGTCTTTATTTTATTGCGCGAAGAATCTTTATTTGTCATTTCTGTCCCATAATACTTCTTCCAGATTGGCAGGTTCACGTTTGATATAGTCGTTTTTTTGCATGAAGTCAGCAAATTTCATTACACCCTTGACTTCCAGACTATAAGCCATATCCGGATGTTCTAGATATTTTAATAATTCTTCCTGCTCTATTTGATAAGCTTCAGCCAGGATATCAACCGTTTCCACCGGATTCTTATCCATAAAGTTCACTGCTTCTTCTAAGGCTCTGAGAAAAGCATCATACACTTTAGGCTGATCCTGATAAAGTTCAGCGGTAGTAACACCAACTATGAATGTAAACTCTTCCCCCATAGCCTCCCTACCATCCAGAATTTGATGCATCCCTGGATTTTCTAATTCTTTAAATAGGTAAGGCGGTGTAGTAAAATGGGCACTTACTTCTCTCTGGGCCAGAAGAGCATTCATTCCATCAGGGTGACCGAGGGTAACAAGGAGATTGTCTAATCTCGAAGGATCTCCCCATAGCTTTTCACTGGCTAAGGACAATAAGATATGTTGAACACTTCCCGGCTGCGGCAAAGCTATTCTGTCTTCTGGTGTAAAATCTTGTATTGATTTAATATTATCTTTATTAACTACGAGCCCAACTGGACTTGAAGAAAGCCCGCAGGCAATCTTCCATTCCATACCTTTATCCCAACCAATCAGAAAGGGTGGAATCGCCATAAAACCGACATCCAATTCACCTGCCAGCATTGCCTCTCGAATCGCTGCCGTATTACCAAGCTGCCGCCAGGTTATTTCTATCTCAGGCAAATATTTTTCAATCAGTTTTTTTTCCTTCATTATTTGCACAGGAGCATACGCCAAGCCATATTGTTCTGCAATTCTTATTTGAAGTTTTTCTTCCCGGACTTTTCCTACAGTACTACAACCTGCTAAAGTGAAGCCGAAAAATAAAAATACAAGAATGCTTACTATTACTTTTACTTTCATTAATTTCCCCTCGCAAACTATATCTGCTAATCATCTATAAGATTAGTTATTCTTCAATTGTTTTCCATATCAATCAAATCAATAAGCATATCTTTTCCCTGTGTATCCCTAATTTCCATTGTTTCAAAAGCCTGTGCTATTCTTCGTCTTAAATTCACTGAGGAATTACTTTGGAAAATCATATAGCCTACCCGCTGGGTAGCGTTTTGAATTTCCTGAATAACACTGCCTTCGTGATAGTTAAGCCTTCCTGCTATCGCCCCCGGCAACGCCAAAACTTTTTGCATCTGAGTCATTGTTCCTATGGTACCAGGCTTGGTAAAAATCATCTGGACAATGGCCTGGTTTGTATTCTTTTTTAAATCATACTCTTCAAGTGCCGAATAATCAATTTCTTGTCCTGCAGCATGATTAATCACCATATCGAGAATATCTACCCTTGTAATCGCCGGTATTAATTCATCCTCGTAAGCCCCTCCGATCCTGCAGGCTATCTCATTAACCTTAATTCCATCCGAGCCTATCAGCATTTGAAAGTAGATGGGGCCGTTCTTAATCTTAAAAGCCTGCACGATGTTCTCTGTAAGCTCTTTTATTTCGTAGAAGTAAGCGGACAGATATTTCGAAGGAAAATTGTGGGCGATACAAATACCGATATGAGGATAGTTTGAAATTGTCTGTCGATCAGTAACAGTTAAAATATGTACTGTGCTATCCCTGACCCAACCACTTAGAGTGATCTCCTCACTTTCATAAAATTCCTCAACTAGAATTTCATTTTCTCTGGAATAACTCAAGACACTTGGCAATAAGCTTTGAATTTCTTGCAGAGAGCTCACTTTATAAACACCACGTTGTCCTTGACTGTCAAGCGGCTTTATTACTAAAGGAAATTTTAAGCCGCTTAATTCACCTTCGGTAAAATCTTCTTTTAACAATCTATATTGTGCACTAGGTATTTTGTTTTGTGCAAATATGCTCTTCATCACTTTTTTATGAGTCACAGCTTTCGCCGTCTCAACATTCAAAAAAAACGGAAGCTCTAATTCATCGGCTACCTTGGCACAAGTCAGAACAGGTTGGTCCGTCCCTACAGTCAAAATACCGTCTATTTTATACTTACGGGCAACAGCCAGACAACCTTGGGCATCAAAAGTGCTGGTCAATACACTGTAATCAGAAAATTCCTTGCCGGGTGCATCCTCATAATAGTCTGCAACTATTACGGTATGTCCCTTTTCTTTTGCCCGGAGTACAGCATTTAACTGGGAGTTACTTCCTCCTAGAATCAACAACCTGGCCAGTGATGTCCCCTCCTAACACCCAAATAAATTTATGGTTCAAAGCTTAATCTGGGCTATCTCATACTGGGGTCGCGATGTCCTTGCGAATCGAGAAAATCCGGGACCGTAATTAAGCAAAATCTTTAGATAGAGCCCCGCTAATTTTAACATACTATAGTTGGAATGACCAAATTCCCTTTTATGATGTTCTACTTCGACATTGGCCGCTTTGACTGTGTCCTTAAAGGTAATTGCAGAGATATAAACAAAATAAGTACGATCCTTAATAATTTTCCCTACTAAATCTCCTTTTAAGATACGAAAGCTGCTAACCTTAATTTTAGGAGGTTTATTAATCATCAGATTAAAAAGCAAATCTCTCAGGACCCCACCCCAATATCTGTACCCTTGAACTTTTTTAATGGCCAATGGTGGCAAACCATAAACTACATCATATCCCTCCATAATTTTAAGCCAAAGCTTAGCTATCTCCTCTGGTGGATTCTGCAAATCATCATCCATGATTACCGTATATTCCCCTGTTACGTAATGCAGTCCGCACATCAAAGCATTTTGTTGACCATAATTTTTTTTTAATTGAATAATCTTAACTCTTGAATCCATAGCATGCTGCTCAATCATTCTGCTAAAACTGTCGTCCTCACTGCAATCATCAACCAAAATAATCTCCAAATCTAGATTTAGTATTTTAAAGGTTTCTTTCAGTCGAGAACACAACATTTCCAACGTATCCTGACTATTATAGACAGGTACAACAACACTGATCTTTACCATCATAACGCTCCTATAACAGCTTTAAAACCTTGCATTGTGTATTCTATCTCCGATTCCGTCATTCCAGCATAAAGAGGCAGACGGAGCAAGCACCTAGCCGATTTCTCTGTAACCGATAAATCATTAGGTTTGTAACCTAAATTCTTACCCATAGGCGAACTATGTAAAGGTAAGTAATGAAAAGAAGCCGATACTCCCCTGCGGTTTAATTCTGTTAACACGTAATCTCTGATTTCCTCAGTATTGAATACAACCCAAAATATATGATAATTAGGATCACATTCCTCGGGAATCCACATCATTTTAAGAATTCCCCTCTTCTCATATTGCTCTAAAACATTTCTGTAAATGTTATAAACAGCCTTCCTCTTTTCCTTAATTACCCGCATATCTTCAAGCTGCGCCAATAAGACGGCCATTAACAGATCGGAAGGGGAATAGCTTGATCCAGTATCAATCCAGTTATATTTATTAACATCACCCCGCAAAAACTGACAACGGTTTGTACCTTTTTGCCTGATAATCTCCGCCTTATCTATGGTTTGTGCACTTTCTTGATTGATCAGCAATGCACCGCCCTCACCGCAGGTATAATTCTTCGTGCCATGAAAGCTATAACAGCCAAAATCAGCGATTGTTCCAAGATACTGACCTCGATACTTAGAGTTAACCCCTTGAGCCGCATCTTCTATCACCATTAAATTATGACTTCTCGCAATTGCCATGATTCTATCCATTTCACAAGCTACCCCTGCATAATGAACGGGTATAATGACTTTAGTCTTTTTCGTAATCTTTCTCTCAATATCATCCGGATCAATATTTAAACTATCTGGATTCACTTCAGCGAAAACCGGCTTTGCCCCTCTTAATATTACAGCATTTGCAGTCGAAGAAAAGGTAAAAGAAGGCATGATTACTTCGTCTTCAGGCTCCAAGCGAGTAAGGATTGAAGTCATCTCCAGAGCATGGGTACCTGATGTAGTCATCAAGACCCGCCAGACTCCAAAAGACTTCTCAATAAAATCCGAGACTTTTTCAGTGTAGTAACCGTCTCCACTTATCTGACCTCGTTCCAAAGCATCATGAACATACTCCCTTTCTTTTTTAGACAAATATGGTTTATAACTTGGAATAATCATAGAGACTCCTTCTAAACTTTTTAAAATAAAACTGAAGAGAATTGTTTAACCCTAGCTATTTTTAATTCTGTTTGGACTTTCGCCATAAGGTAGTACGACTTATTCCAAGCATTTCTGCCGTTTCTTTCTGAGTCATCTTCTTCTTTTTAACATTCTCGCCGGTACTTTCTGAGATCCTTACGTATTCAGGTAAAATTTGAAATATCTCTTTTACTTCCAGTCCCGTTATCTGACCATTTATGGATAAAACAAGCAATCTTTCACAGATATTTCTCAACTCCCTAATATTACCTGGCCAGTCATGTTTAACAAGCTCTATAATCGCTTCATCCGTCATATCAACCCGAAGATGGTCATTATCCTCAAATTCAGCGAGAAAAAATTTGGTTATTTCTCGAATATCACCTTTGCGAGAGCGAAGAGGCGGAATATTGAGTCTTAAAATATCCAAACGATACAGAAGATCTTGCCGGAACTTATTATTTTCAACTTTTTGCTGAAGATCTACATTTGAGGCGGCTATAATTCTAACATCAATAGGAATTATCTTGTCATCTCCTAATTTCCTTATTTCTTGTTCTTGAAGGACTCTTAGGAGCTTAGCCTGAAGACCAAGTGGAAGTTCGGCAATCTCATCTAGGAAAAGGGTCCCTCTATGGGCCATCTCAAAAAGACCAATCTTGCCACCTTTAGTCGCCCCTGTAAATGCTCCTTCAACATAACCAAAAAGTTCACTTTCTAGCAATTGTTCTGGTAAGGCTGCACAATTAATAGCCACGAATGGTTGATTCTTACGTCTACTCCTTTTATGGATACTTTGAGCAAATAGCTCTTTACCTGTTCCCGTTTCACCAATAATGAGAACGTTGGCATTGGCAGTAGCATATTTTTGGGCAATAGTAATCGTTTTTTTAATTTGATCACTATTACCAATAATATCTTCAAAATCATATTTTGCCAGAAGACCTTTCTTGGAAAGTTTCTGTCTAATCTCTATTTCGTTCTTTTGCAGTCTATCTACATTTTGAATTAGCAAAACAGTTCCAAGAATCTTTTGATTGACCTTGATAGGCTTCGTATTAATTACCATCATTTTATTGTTAATACTTTTTAATATGTTAACTTCTTTATCTTCGATGGACATCAGATGTACTTCATTTAATTCTGGAAAAACCGAAAAGATATTATTACCTATCAAAACTGTTTTCGAGGGAACGTTAAGAATTTTAAACACAGCCTCATTATAAGCAGTGATAACCCCAATACTATCCACTGCCAGGATACAGTCATTCGTATTTTCTAAAATAATTCTGAAAAGCTCACCCTTTTTACGTTCTTCAATGATAGCATTAGCAACACTAAATGCTTCATATATCGCTATCTTATGGGATTCATAACCAACATTTATTTTCACACAATTAATGCCTTCTTGAGTGGCCTGACGATATACTGTCAATCCTCCTAAAATAGCATCAATCTCCATTCCTTTAGCTGTGTTGACAACTTCAGAAACATGGGCATGATCTCTTACAACCACCACCGCTAATTCTACATTCAACATTTTCTCAATAAACTCTTTTTCCACCACAATACTCTCTGATAACATGACAGCAATCTTTTTTGCCTTATACGTCTCTTTGCACTCCTCTATACCACGCATGATATCATAACCCGTCATAGCTAACTCAATAGCCCGGGCATATTTAAGCTTCTTGCTCAAGGTTGTATAGCTTATTCCACGAGCAATTATAATATTATTTTCAAAATCAGAGGCAAGCAGTGCAGGAATATCCACTTTCTCAACTAGATCAAAAAAAACATCTTTATTTACTTTTGTTTGAACAATTTTGTGAACAGTTTCGTGATTTTCCGGAACAGCATAAATGATTCTAATCATCTAATTCTCTCCATCCAATTTGTTAACTCGCTTTTTTGCCTTATACTGCTATCTTAGCATATAGCCTGTAACATTTATAGATTGTGGCAAAACGATACAGATAAGTAGCTATACCCTATCCCTAGCAATCTCAATCAAAGCCTTTACCAAAACATCATCTCCCCCTAAGGCCTCAATCTTTGCTTCTAGAGCTTGGGCCTGTTCTAAGCGACCTCGCCCATCTATACGCATGATCTTCATCAGGTAATGACGGAAATCTTCTTTCTGGAGGACACTTTGGCTCCCGGAATAATATTTCTCTAAATTATAGCTTAAGCGCGTAATATCAGCCGGAATTTGAGTTTCGCCCGCAGAACTGTAACGCAATCTCTGAGAATACTCTTTTGCGTCAAGCAGTCTGATAGCTTCCTCAAATCTATCCAGATAAAGCAGATTAACGACAGGACCCAAATCTCTAAATTCTTTCTGACCTTCTAAGAATTTCTGATAATAACCTAAAGCTTCTTCCGGCTGACCAGTTTTGAAATACAACTCTCCCATAAGGTGGTACCAAAAACTGTCTTCCTCAAAATATTCCTCAATTCCTTCAAATAATTTCAAGGCGAGCTCATAATCTTGAGCTTGGACTCCGACACTAGCGGCTTCCTCAACAATGAACTTCTCCTTGGTAATCTCTAGGAGTCGGATATAGTATTGGAGTGCTTTTTGGGGATTAGAATTCCCTTCCGCCCAACCATAATTATATAGTCTTGCTAATGAAATCAGGACATAAGGGTTATCCGGTTCTTCCTCCAGCTCTTTCAGATATGCTTGCTCAGCCTCAGAGTACTTCTTCTCCAACACTAATGTATCTCCATGAGAGGAAGGGGAAATTTCTGTGATTTTGACCGAAGGATAATTAGCATTCAGTTGCAGAACATATCCTTCACTGTCAGAAATAGATTTGCCGCTTTCATCTAATGCTTCGACCACAAAGAAGATTTCTGCTCCTGGATAGAAACTTCCTAGGATAGCTGAAGGGCCAAGAGTACCATTTGACCAGGTTGCAAAGTTCATCCCCCTTGATTGAAGGCCTTCAGGCTTAAAGACATATGAGGTATCCTTTAGATTCTGAAGATATGGCCTGGAAGCATATCCATTCTCCAGCTTTAAAGTAAGATGGAGATTATAGGACTTGGCTCCTGGAGCTTCCTGCCAACTAATTTTCATACCTTCACCTTCGGACAAAGACTGCTGTCCCGTAGGCTGACTAACTAACACTCTCGGTTGAAAAGCATATCCCAACTCCTTTGTCTCACCTGCTTGGATAGTGAAATTCTCCAGTCCTTTGAACCGTCCGAGGCCCTCTAGGTCTGAAGGCAAGACTCCGAGCACTACGAAATATCTTCCTGGTACTATTCCACTGAATTCAAAACTCCCGTGTACATCGGTCTTAACAGGAGGACGAATAGCAGTCCCTTCCAAATTACTCATTCTCCCGTCATACTCCTGCTCATTGATTAAATAGACCAAAACATTGGGCATTGGAGCATTACCAACAAGTATTTTCCCTTTTATATCTCCGTTATCACCATATCCGTCGTTATCTTGATATCCGCCTTTTTCCATGGCCTGCATAAGTTCCAGCCTTGATTTACTGTGCCTATATGGAGGCTGATCCTGAAGAGTCGCATTAATATTAGAATCCTTTAAATCGTTCTGCTCACTGCGGTTTAAAAAACTTTCCCAGTCTTTTTCAGCTTGCAGCATAGCCTCTTGGTAAACCACTTTTGCCTTGGTGAAATCTCCAAGTTGGAAAAATATATCTCCTTTAAGAACAAGGAAACGAGCCCGCTCTTGAGTAGGATAATTTTCCAAATTATATTCTACCAAGGAAAGGGCTTTTTCCATGTCACCAGGTTCGCCCGATTCTAAACACATCTCGATTAAACTACCATTCACTTCAGCGATTTTGAAGCCTTTATCTCCCTTTGCAAAACCTTGAGCCGCAATCTCATAATATTTCACTGCCTGTTCATAATCGCCTAGTACATGGTATAACTGTCCCATTTTCTGATAGCTCATATTTTTCCACATAACTTCATTCTGAGCTTTTGCAACCTTTTCCAGATAAGTGATTACTTTCTCGATTCCGATATTATCCTGATTGGCGATCCCGCCACCAGTAAAGTTAGGACCGATTAAAATCCTATCTTCTTGTTGAAGTAGGCTATCAGCTTGAGCGAATATTTCCCACCTGGCCTCTTCGGAGCCCGGAAAATACTTTATGAGTCTTTCTTTCATTATTATAGAAGCTTCCTTATTATCAATCTCAGCTTGCCGTTCAATACTGGAAGCCATAAATGATGGTGTCACAGAATAACCTATCCCCACCAATAAACCAATAGCAATAACTAAGATGATAACAGTCCTAATTCTCATATTTATCTTATTCATGGTATATCAACCCCTTTATCTTTTCCAAGCGAGCTAACCTGGTGCTGTAAAGCACCAAATGGGATATCGCCGTTATTCAAAATTATAATTGGCTGTGTCTCCAGCCTAGCAATCTCCTGAGGTGAAATATAGAAGAAGGTTCTGGTATACATTGCAGTTAGTAAAAGTAACCCCACCAGACAGAAGGCAACCACTGCCCGAGGCAGATACACCCTTTTGTTCCACCACCTCTGAGAAGCTTTTGAATGCTTACTGCTCAGACTTATAGATTCCCTGACCTTATTTCGTGCTTCCTCTGAGAAATAGACCTCTTTGGTCTCTTCTTGGAGGTTTTGCCCTATCCAATCTTTGAAATCTTTATTCTTCTTCATCTACCAGACCCTCCTTTCTCATAGTATTCTCCAAGAATTCCCTTCCTCGAGAAAGTTTACTTTTAATTGTACCTTCCGGCTGTTTCAATACTTGTGCTATATCAGATAGCTTCATATCTTCAAAGTAATGGAGAATGATAACCTCTCGGTAGATAAGAGGTAGCTTGTCTATGCACTCCTTTATCTTCTTTCCTGTAGTCAACCTATTAATCTCATCTTCTAGGGATTCAGATAAGGTATCTAGATGTTCTTCCTCTGCAAGCAAAGGAAGAAATTTTATCTTGCTTTTCCTATTTAAATAATCTCTGCTTAGATTAATAGCTATTCTATAAAGCCAGGTATAAGGTGAAGCCTCCCCACGAAAAGCCTGCAGGCTGTGGTACGATTTCACGAATACTTCTTGGGTTATCTCTTCTGCCAGATGATAATCGTCAACAATAAGGTAGACTGCTCGCATTATCTTATCGCCATACAGTCTCATCCATTCGTCGACCTTTTGCCAACTGCGATCTTCCAACGATTAACCCCCTTCCCTACCTTTTAGACGATTGCATTAGTAAAAAGGTTGCATTTTTAATATTTTTTTGCTGACCATGTAATACGCTAGAGTATAAACCTGTACACCTTTTGGCGTAAATATTTATATATCATCCAGAAGGATTTATATGGTAAATAAAGAAGTATATGTATAATTGCTCGATTTTAGTAAAACTAAGTTGATAAAAAAAAGTAAGGAGGAGAAACCTATGGATGCCAAAAAAGCACTTCATAAGCTATTCTTGAATAATTCATTCTCCGACACTTTTCAAGTTCAATTTTGGGATGGGGAAGTGGTTTCTTACGGAGAGGGCAAACCAAATTTCACATTTTTTTTTAATGCTCCTATTCCAACTAAAGACTTTCTAATCGATCCGTTTCTAGCTTTGGGCGAGGGGTATATGACGAATAAGATTGATGTCAGAGGCAGATTACAAGATGTTTTTGAGTCTTTATATGATAATAATAATAGTTTTTTAAATGGTGGTAATAAATATCTGAAGCTTAGAAGAAGCCTTCCTAACACCATAATTAATAGCAAAAATAATGTTTGCCATCATTATGACGTTGGCAATGATTTTTATCAACTATGGTTAGATGATACTATGACCTATTCCTGCGGCTATTTTAAATTTCCTCATGAACCTTTGGCTGAAGCCCAGAAAAATAAGATTGAGCATATTTTAAAAAAGCTATGTATAAAGGAAGGCCAGACCTTACTTGACATAGGCTGCGGGTGGGGAGATCTGGGAATAACAGCTGCAAAGCAATATAAAGCAAAGACACTATGCATAACTCTAAGCTCTGAACAATTGGCCGCAGTCCAAGAAAGAATTGAAACAGAGAACTTAAAAGAATTGGTAGAGGTTAGGATTGCTGATTATAGAGAATTATGCGACTTGAAATTTGACAGAGTAGTTAGCGTGGGTATGCTAGAGCATGTAGGGAAAATGCATCTTCCGGAGTATTTTAGTGCCGTAAACAGGCTATTAAAGCCAGGCGGAGTATCAATGCTTCATACCATAACACGTATCCAAGAAAGAGATATCAATACTTGGTTAAATAAGTATATCTTCCCAGGGGGATATATACCCACGGTAAGTGAACTGCTACATCACATGTCGGAAGTTAATTTCTATCTCCTAGACGCAGAAAGCCTAAGGAGACATTACTCCAGAACATTAGAGCATTGGTCAAACAATTTTGAAAATGCGTTACCAGAGATTAGAAAGATTAAAGATGAAACTTTCATTAGAATGTGGCGGTTATACCTTAACGCTTCTGCAGCTTCTTTTAAGTGTGGAAAGATAGATGTTCATCAGCTTCTTTTTACTAAAGGTACAAATAATGAATTGCCTTGGACCAGGGAGTATATGTATTGTTTATGAAAATACGGCCTGTAATCGCTAAATCACCGCTGTGTCTTTAGCAGATTACAGGCCGTATAACTTACAGAGATTGAAAGAATGTGACAGAGAACCGTCCCCTGTCACCTTCTTTTAATTATCCTCTAGGGCCTTTTCCCCTTTTTCCGTAAGTCTCCATCTTGTGATTATTACCTTGGGCTTCTCGTCTTTAGTTTTATTACATCGGACACTACAACTATCACATTGATCATCCCCACACGTAGGGTCATCCGATATGATATAACCCAGTTTCAAAAGACTATGGAACATCTGCTTGACCATTTCCGGATCCAGATTCAGGCTCTTAGCTAATGAATCATAAGAATGAGTACTGCTTTTAGCAATCTCTTTCAAAATATTTATAAGCATCTTCTCTCTCCTTATTGAAAACCTAATAGACGGCCTACCTGGTAAACCAATACCGCCGCTGTCCAACCTATTATCAACGAGTAGAACAAAGCGAATAACGCCCATTTGGTTGAATTAGTTTCTTTCCTTATTATTCCAAAAGTCGCTGCACAAGGAGCATATAAGAGAGTCATAACCATAAAGGCATAAGCTGTCAAGGGCGTGTAATACATCTGGATAGCTGAGGCGAGTTGCACTCCTTCTCCAACACCATAGACCATTCCGAATGTAGCCACGATTGCTTCCTTGGCCCCGATTCCCACTATAAGAGCTACAGCAGCTTCCCAATAGCCAAAACCGGCAGGTCTTAAGATGGGCGCTAAAACTGATCCAATCTTACCTAGTATACTGTCAATACTTCCAGGCTGTACTCCAATCGGCATAATGGATAGTATCCAGATAATGACTACGAGCCCGAAGATAATTGTTCCAGCTCTTTTAATAAAAGATTCAGTCTTCTCCCACATATGAAAAAGGGTAGTTTTCAAAGTCGGTATCCGGTAAGGTGGGAGTTCCATTATAAAGTAGGACTGTTCTTCTTTAAAAAGAGTTTTACTTAGAATCTTACCGACGATAACTGCCACAACAATCCCAAGTACGTAAAGAGAAAAGAATACTATCCCCGAAACTGTCAGGATGCCAAACTTCTGATCACCGAAAAACACTCCGGCAAACAACGCGTACACTGGAAGCCTTGCACTACAGGAGACAAATGGACTGATTAGAATTCCTATCATCCTGTCCTTCTTGGTATCCAAAGTTCTTGTTGACATTATTCCTGTCACATTACAACCACTACTGATAATCATGGAGACAGCAGTCTTACCGTGAAGGCCGACAGCATTCAACAATTTATCCATCACATAAGCTGCTCTGGCCATATATCCACTATCTTCGAGACAAGAAATTAGAAAAAACATAGTAAACATTAATGGCACAAACACCAGAACCGCACCGACACCACCGATCATGGCATCGATAACAAATGATCTTAGTAGGTCAGGCGAATTGACCATGGCTCCGGAGAGATATTCACCAAGGGCCACGAACCCTGCATCTACATAGCCTCCTAGAAAATCATTACCAAAAGCCATGGTTATCTGATATAACAGGAACATGACGGAAATGAAAAAAGGGAAACCAAACCATTTGTTGGTTACTACCTTATCAATTTTTTCTGTTAGGCTGTCAGCACTAGCATCATCTTTTTGAACACACTCTTTGATAAGATTTACGATAAATCCATATCTCTTATCTGCTAGGTAGATCTCAGGATCCGCTCCGGTCTCATCTAAGACTTTTTGCCTTCCGGATTTAACCATCTCGTTTAAATCTGGATTTTCTTCCAGCTTAACACTATCAATAAAGTACTGATCACCTTCTAGCAGTTTTATTGCTACAATGTTAGCAGTCTCTATTGTAGCAACCCCCGTATCTAGAAGGACCTGAACTATCTTAGATGATTCTTCATTTACAACTTGCCCGTAATCAATCTTTAGAAGATTTTCATCGCTACGTTCATAATTGATTGCCTTATTTAGCAAATCCTGAACACCGCCGTTTTTAGTGGCTATAGTAGGTACAAC